>JANXTM010000178.1 GCA_025352405.1 Polaromonas sp. | reverse complement strand
TCATGGACGGTATCGCCAGCGACCTGGCCAGCAATGAAGACGTCAAGGAGTTTTATCTTGGCGTGGGGGGCGGTGAGCGCAAAAGCTTCAAGGACGTGAAAAGCTACAAGCGGCGCAAGCGGTGGCTTGCATGACCCCCACGGTTGCTCACTGCATGTACTACGCTGCACCCTGCAGGCCGCCGCTCGCCAGAAACTTCGCTTCTGTTGCCTGTCCAAATCTGCTCAAGCAGGTTTGGAGCCGCAGGTTCCAGCCCCGAGGGGGCCGCTGCACCTGCGGCCTGGCAAAGCCGGTTCCCCAGCCCTTGTTTGAATCTGACAGCCGGCGTTTTGTAGCCCTGCTGGACTTTTGTATCTGAAAAGACTGAGATGACAACAACGCATTACGACACGCTCGAATCCCGGCATCCTGACCAACGCGAAGCCGCGTTGATGGCAGCGCTACCCGGCTTGGTGGCCAATGCGCAGAAGCATTCACCTGCTTTTGCAACTATTCTTGCCGGCGTCGACGTCGGGGCCATCACCTCGCGTGCTGCACTTGCACACCTGCCAGTCACCCGAAAGCACGAGGTGCTGGCCCGCCAGCTGGCTGTACGCCAGTCTGGTGGTGACCCGTTTGGCGGGTTCAGCACGCTGGGCTACGGCACGCACATGCCCCATGTGTTTGCCAGCCCCGGAACCATCTACGAACCGGAGGGCACACGCAAGGATTACTGGCGCATGGCCAGGGCCATGTACGCAGCGGGCTTTCGCCCTAGCCAGCTGATTCACAACAGCTTCAGTTACCACTTTGTTCCCGCCGGCTCCATGATGGAAACCGGCGCACATGCCTTGGGCTGCACAGTATTCCCGGGCGGCACGGGACAAACCGAACAACAAGTGCAGGCCATGGCCGAGCTGCGGCCAGACGGCTATATCGGCACGCCCAGTTTTTTGAAAATCATTGTTGAAAAAGCACTGGAGATGCAAGTGACACTGCCCACGCTTACCCGTGCACTGGTATCCGGTGAAGCTTTTCCACCGAGCCTGCGCGACTGGCTCGGCGAGCGCGGCATTGCGGGCTACCAGTGCTATGCCACGGCGGACCTGGGATTGATTGCCTACGAGACGCCGGCGCGTGAAGGCCTGGTACTTGATGAAGGGGTTATTGTTGAAATTGTTCGGCCTGGTACGGGTGACCCGGTGGCCGAAGGTGAAGTTGGCGAGCTGGTGGTTACCACGCTCAACCCAGACTACCCCCTGGTCCGTTTCGGTACGGGTGACCTGTCGGCCGTCTTGCCTGGCAACTGCCCCACCGGACGCACCAATACACGCATCCAGGGATGGATGGGTCGGGCCGACCAGACTGTCAAGATCAGGGGCATGTTTGTGCACCCGGGGCAATTGGCTGCGATTGTCCGTCGCTTCCCGGAAGTGCTCAAGGCCAGGCTTGTTGTCAGTGGCGAGATGGCCAGTGACAACATGACCTTTCGGGTTGAGGCCAGCCAGCTCCCTGCGGGTTTGGCGCAGCGTATTGGTGAGGCCATACGCGACATCACCAAACTTCGCGCTACGGTTGAATTACTGGCACCCGGCAGTCTGCCCAATGACGGCATGGTGATCGAAGACACCCGCAGTTACAAATAGGCCGACTGCGATTTGGCAAAATTGCGGGATTGCGCTCAAGTATTTCCCGCGAGGCGGGAGCGGGGTGTGCAAATTAAACTCAACGTGTTTTTTTATACAGGAAATGATTGATGAAACGCCTACTCGTCCTTGCATTGGCTGCGACCGCACTTTTTGCAAACGCACAAACCTTTCCGGGTTCCAGACCCATTTCCATTGTAGTTCCGTTTGCCGCAGGCGGCCCTACCGACCGCGTTGCACGTGATCTGGCTGAAGCCATGCGTAAATCCATGGGCGGTACAGCCAATTTTGTCGTTGAAAACGTCAATGGCGCTGGCGGTACGATCGGCGCTGCAAAGGTTTCCAAAGCCACACCAGATGGTCACACACTGCTTTTGCACCATATTGGCATGGCCGCGGCATCTGGCCTGTACCGTAAGCTGCCCTACAAGCCTCTGGAAGACTTTGAATACCTGGGCATGATTAATGAAGTGCCCATGACTATTATTGGCAAGCCGCAACTTCCCGCCAACAATTACCGCGATTTTGAAAATTACATTCGCGCAAATTCTGGAAAACTCAATATTGCACACGCTGGACTAGGGTCAGCATCCCATTTGTGCGGCCTTATGTGGCAGGCGGCGATCAACGCCAAAGAAGCCATGACCACCATCCCCTTCAGCGGAACCGCACCCGCCATGAATGCGTTGGTCGGAGGCCAGGTGGACATCATGTGTGACCAGACCACCAACACGACCGGGCAAATTGAAGCCGGTCGCGTCAAGGCCTTTGCGGTAACGACTGCAAAACCGCTGACTGGCAATAAATTGCTGAAGGACTATCCCACCTTGCAGGAAATGGGACTTAAAGGATTTGATCTGACGATCTGGCACGGGCTGTATGCGCCCAAAGGCACGCCACCTGCAGTGTTAGCCCAGCTCAATGCTGCGCTCAAGTTGGCACTCAAGGATCCTGATTTTCTGAAGAAACAGGATTCTCTCGGCGCGGTGGTTGTGACCGACAAGCGGGTTGAGCCCGCCGCTCACAAAGCGTTTGTGGCCAGCGAAATCAACAAATTAAAGCCTGTGATCGATGCCGCAGGAAAATACGCTGACTGATTCAGACCGCGCTATTTTCGGCCGCCCCGGCATAACAACAAAAGGGCTTTTAATCTACAGATTTGTGATTCGGGTTATCCCACTCACACCACGCCAATGCTTGACTGTAAAAACACTTGATGACTTATTCGAATTCAACACCGCATCGCAGACAACTTTTAACCACGTTCATCGTTGGATTGGCCGGGCTTGCCGGCATGGCTTGCATGCAGGCAAATGCGCAAACGGCTTGGCCCACCAAGCCCGTCAGAATTATTGTGCCTTTTGCACCTGGAGGCACCACCGACATTCTGGCGCGCGCGATGGCGCAAGAGTTATCCAAAGCGTTTGGTCAGGCGTTCATCGTTGAGAACCGCGCTGGTGCAGGCGGCAATATTGGCGCTGACGTGGTGGCCAAGTCGCCAGCCGATGGCTACACGCTGCTGATGGGTACCGTCGGTACGCACGGCATCAACAAGGCGCTGTACAGCAAAATGCCGTTTGATTCGCAGAAAGATTTTGCCCCCATCACACTGGTCGCCGGGGTCCCCAACGTTATGGTGATGAACACAGAAAAGGCAAAAGCGCTGGGCATCAACAGCGTTGCCGACTTCATCAAATACGCCAAAGCGCATCCGGGGAAGTTCAGCATGGCCTCAAGCGGCAGCGGCACATCCATCCATCTGGCGGGCGAGCTGTTCAAATCCAGGACCGGGATTTTCATGACGCATATCCCCTACCGCGGTTCTGGGCCAGCGCTGCTGGACTTGATCGGTGGCAATGTTGACGTGATGTTTGACAACCTGCCTTCAGCATTGCCACAAATCAGGAGTGGCAAGCTCAAGGCCTTTGCGGTCACCAACGCCCAGCGTTCTGCAGCACTGCCAGACGTGCCAACGATTGAAGAAGCCGCCCAACTCAAGGGCTTTGACGCCAGTTCGTGGTTTGGCCTGCTGGCACCAGCTGGCACCCCAGCCGATATCGTGAACCGCATACAACAGGAGGCTGCCAAATCGCTGGGCACCCCAGCAGTCAAGGAAAAGCTGCTGGCACAAGGCGCAATTCCTGGCGGCAACACGCCGGAGCAGTTCACTACCTTTATCAATTCAGAACACAAAAAATGGGCGCAAGTAGTGAAAGCGTCTGGTGCCACGGTCGATTGATAACCCGATAGCGACTTCCCCTGCAGCCTTCTCTGGGGCCTGTTAAACGCCCCAGACCACGTCATCACCTGACTTGTGATTGCGTTGAAGCATGTCAATGAAAGGCACTGCCCGCTGACGCAAACCAAGTGCATCGCCGGGGACTGCGCCCGCCTCCACGTCGCCTGACTCTTCAAGCGTGATTGCAGCATGAAGGGCCTCGATGGCGGCCGGCATTTGCTCAGGCAGGATGATGCCCGTGGGGCCTGCATCTTTGCCAATAATTTCCAGAACCTTGCGGCCATTGGGCTCCAGCATGATCACGTCGCCCGCATTTTTTGATTTGAATTTGTACAGCATGGTGGTCCTATTGAGTAATTGGAGGGGTTGATCTATTTTGATTATGGTCAATTTTGCTTACGAGGGTTGTAGGCCGCTTGCCTGAGATCGAAACGCCGCTTGATGAGCTTTTACTGACCGGTCTGAAGCAAAATACAGCCATGTTCAATATTGCTACCGCGCCCAAACCCGCCGCCCAGTCTTTGCGCCAGGATGGCCTTAGCCTGCTTCAGCCCAATGAGTTGACAGCCACCCTGAAACTCGACCAAACCCATTGGATGGACGGTTGGACCCGCTTGACCGGATCATGGGACCGGCTGGCGCCCGACGCCCACCTCAAGGACGGCGGTCACTACCGCAAACGCCGCCATGCCTGCTTCATACAGGAGCTGGCCACCAGCCAGCTTGTTCAACAAGCGCACCGCGCCCATTGGCAGCCAACCGATTACAACGCACTGCACGGCGGCTTTGAGCGCTGGTTTGACCCTGTGGAGCCGCTAGTGGCAACGGCACCGGCATGGACTGGCTTGCTGTCCAGCCTGGGCCAGCTGTTTGCCGAGGTCAAGCCAGTACCCCGCTGGCATATTGAAGCGCACCAGTTCCGCATCGACACGGCCGGCGGCGTAGGCAGACCCACGCCAGAAGGCGCGCACCGCGATGGGGTCGATTTTGTGGTGGTCATGATGGTGGCGCGTCAGGGCGTCAAGGGCGGGGAGACCCGCGTGTTTGATGCCAACGGCCCCCACGGCGTGCGATTTTTAATGCAACAGCCACTGACCGCCCTGCTGCTTGACGACGCACGTGTGATCCACGAAACCACCCCCATCCTACCAGTAGAGGGGTCAGTGCAGAGCGGCTTTCGCGACACGTTGGTACTCACTTACAGGGCAGCTGGTTTTCAGGCCCCCTGAGTTCTTGACGGTTTTAGAACCGTCATCACGAATCAGTTGCAACAAAAACCAGTACAAATAAAACCCTCTTGACGAAAATACTTTAAACCTAAATAATTAAGGCAAAATTAATCCAGAGAGTACCTATCTCATGCGCATCCTTTGTCTGGGCGGTGGTCCCGCAGGTCTGTATTTCGCATTGCTCATGAAGCTGCAAAACCCTGCACATGTGGTCACCGTGGTGGAGCGCAACCGCCCTTTTGACACCTTTGGCTGGGGGGTGGTGCTGTCAGATCAGACGCTTGGCAATCTACGCACAGCAGACCCAGTTAGTGCGCAGCTGATCGGCGATGCGTTTAACCACTGGGACGATGTCGAGATGTTTTTCAAGGGCCGCAGCGTACGTTCCGGTGGCCATGGTTTTTGCGGTATTGGCCGTAAAAAGCTGCTCAATATCCTGCAGGAGCGCTGCATCGCACTGGGCGTTGACCTGGTGTTTGAAACCGACGTGCAGGACGACCAGGCGCTGGCCGCGCAGTACCAGGCCGATCTGGTCATCGCCTGCGACGGTCTGAACAGCCGCATCCGCACCCGCTACGCCAGCACCTTCAAGCCTGACGTCGAGCTGCGCGCCTGCCGTTTTGTGTGGCTGGGCACGAAGAAGACATTTGATGCCTTTACTTTTGCATTTGAGCAGACAGCGCACGGCTGGTTTGCAGCACACGCCTACAAGTTTGACGACAGCACCTCAACGTTTATTGTTGAAACGCCAGAGACCGTCTGGAAAGCGCACGGGCTTGACCAGATGAGCCAGGAAGACGGCATTGCATTTTGCGAACAGCTGTTTGCAAAGTATCTGGACGGCAACGCCCTGATGAACAACGCCTCCCATGTGCGCGGATCGGCCATCTGGATACGCTTTCCGCGTGTGGTCTGTGAGCACTGGGTGCATTGGCCTGAAATGCAAAAGACTGGAGAAATATCTTCACCAGCAGGGGCCGCGGAACCGGCTTTGCCGGGCCGCAGGCGTAGCGCCTCCCCGGGGGGCAGCGAACCACACGCAGTGGAGAGCGTGGGGGCACCGGTTGTTTTGATGGGCGACGCCGCGCACACTGCACACTTTTCAATTGGCAGTGGCACCAAACTGGCACTTGAAGATGCGATTGAGCTGGCACGCTGTTTCTCGCAGCACGCGGATACACCGCAAGCACTGCAGGCCTACGAGGCCTTGCGCTCGGTAGAGGTGCTGAAGATTCAGAATGCAGCGCGCAATTCGACCGAGTGGTTTGAGAATGTCGACCGCTACAGCGGCATGGAAGCTGAACAATTTTTCTATTCAATGATGACGCGCTCGCAACGTATCAGCCATGAAAACCTGCGGGTTCGTGATGCTACCTGGCTGCAAGGCTATGAGCAGTGGCTGGCGAAGTCACCTTCCACCCCTGAAAAATCTGCCCCAGTTCCCATGCTGCTGCCCCTGCAGGTGAGAGACGTGATGCTTAAAAACCGCGTCGTCGTGTCGCCCATGGCCACCTATAGCGCGGTCGATGGTGTGGTGCAGGATTTTCATCTCGTGCATTTGGGTGCACGGGCGCTGGGCGGTGCGGCGCTGGTCTTTGTTGAAATGACCTCACCCACACCCGAGGGCCGTATTACACTCGGCTGCCCCGGCCTGTGGAACAACTCGCAGATGCTGGCCTTCAAGCGCATTGCTGACTTTGTGCATGCATCTGGCCACCACGACAAGCATGGCGCAAAAATAGGTTTGCAACTTGGCCACAGCGGCCCCAAGGGCTCTACCCAGGTCGGTTGGGAACAGGCTGATGAGCCACTGGCAGCGGGCAACTGGCCATTGCTGGCTGCCAGCGCTGTCGCTTTTGGCCCGACCAATCAGATCCCCCGCGCCATGACCCGTGCGGACATGGACACGGTGACGCAAGCATTTGTGCAGTCGACCCGCTATGCCCTAGATGCGGGCTTTGACTGGTTAGAGCTGCACTGCGCGCACGGGTATTTGCTGTCCAGCTTCATCACGCCCCTGACCAACCAGCGCACAGACGCCTATGGCGGGCCGCTTGAGAACCGCTGCCGCTACCCACTCGAAGTGTTCAAAGCAATGCGAGAGGTGTGGCCCGCCCACCTGCCCATGAGCGTGCGCATCTCGGCACACGACTGGGCACCTGGCGGCAACACCGCTGATGATGCGGTCGCCATGGCCCACTTGTTCAAGGCGGCAGGTTGCGACTTTATCGACGTGTCGTCTGGCCAGACCACGCGCGCAGCCAAGCCGGTGTATGGCCGCATGTACCAGACACCGTTTGCGGACCGCATTCGCAACGAGGTGGGCATACGGACGATTGCCGTGGGCGCAATTTCAGAAAGCGATCAAGTCAACAGCATCATTGCAGCGGGCCGCGCCGATCTTTGCGCCATTGCCCGCCCCCACCTGGCCGACCCGGCCTGGACGCTGCATGAAGCGGCCAGAATGCAAAACCGCGACGTCAGCTGGCCGCTGCCCTATTTGAGTGGCCGCGACCAGCTTTACCGTGATTTATATAAAACAAAACAGGCTCTTCGGCAGCTTTCATAGAGGCTTCCAGCTATTGTTTTATAGCATTTAACAAGAAAGATTTCCTATGGACATGGAAGCACGAGGCCACAGTGAACACCCCGAAGCGCTGCGCCTGTGGCTACGGCTGCTGACCTGCACCCAGCTGGTCGAAAAGCAGGTACGTACACAGCTGCGCGAACAGTTCGACACCACACTGCCACGCTTTGACCTGATGGCCCAGCTGGAGCGCAATCCCGAGGGCCTGAAGATGAACGAGCTCTCGCGCCGCATGATGGTCACGGGTGGCAACGTCACTGGTATCACCGACCAGCTGGTGGCCGAAGGCGTGGTCGAACGCATGGAGGTCGATGGCGACCGCCGGGCCTACCGGGTGCGGCTCACCACGCGCGGGCGCAAGTTTTTTGGCGAGATGGCGCGCCAGCACGAAGCCTGGATTGTGGCGGCCTTTGAAGCACTCTCGCCACGCGAGGTCGAGTCGTTCTACAAGCTACTGGGCAAGGTCAAGCAAACCCAGCAAACCCTGAAATCAACCGTCGCTGGCCTGACCGACAAACTGGAAACCGCATGAAGCACTACATAGGCCCCACCAACCCCATGCACGCACAGTTTGATGCGCTGGCGAGCTACCAGGCGCAGCACTTTGCATATGCATTCGAGGCCGGGGTCGCCACCCTGACGCTGAACCGCCCCGAGCGAAAAAACCCATTGACGTTTGAGTCCTATGCCGAGCTGCGCAATTTATTCCGTGCGCTGAACCAGGCCACTGACGTCAAAGCCGTGGTGCTAACGGGTGCAGGGGGCAACTTTTGCTCAGGCGGCGATGTTCACGAGATCATTGGCCCGCTCACCAATATGACCATGCCCGAGCTACTCGAGTTCACGCGCATGACGGGCAACCTTGTCAAAGCCATGCGGCTGTGTCCACAGCCCATCATCGCGGCGATTGACGGCATTTGCGCCGGGGCAGGGGCGATGATGGCCCTGGCTGCCGACATGCGTCTGGGAACGGCGCAGGCCAAAACCGCATTTCTGTTTACCCGCGTTGGTTTAGCTGGCGCCGACATGGGCGCGTGCGCGCTGTTGCCGCGACTGATCGGCCAGGGACGTGCGTCAGAGCTGCTGTTTACCGGCCGCGCCATGGGTGCCCAGGAAGGCCTGCAGTGGGGGTTTTTCAACGCGCTTTTAGAGCCGCAAGACCTGTTGGGCCACGCACAAAAGCTGGCCAGCGAATTAGCCAGCGGCCCAACCTTTGCACATGGCATGACCAAAACCATGCTGCATCAGGAATGGGCCATGACGCTGGACCAAGCCATAGAAGCTGAAGCCCAGGCCCAGGCGATCTGCATGCAGACGCAAGACTTCAAGCGCGCCTATGAGGCTTTTTCAAACAAGCAAAAACCTGTTTTCAAGGGGGACTGAGCCCATGAACCCGACAGGCACCCATCTGGGTCTCCCGTTTTTTGATGACGTGCACCGTGACCTGGGCCAGCAACTGGTCGAATGGATGGCGCGCCAGCAGGTCGATGAGAGCGATGACCGCCAGGCCTGCAGGCAGTGGGTGCAACTGCTGGGCGAACGGGGCTGGCTGCGTTATTGCGTGCCTGAAGGCGTGGGCGGCGCACTGGGCGGCGCGCTCCCCCGGCTGGACTCCCGGGCGCTGGTGGTGCTGCGCGAAACACTGGCCTTTTACTCCCCACTGGCTGATTTCGCCTTTGCCATGCAGGGCCTGGGCAGCGGCGCGATCACGTTGGCAGGCACACCCGCGCAACAAGCCGCCTATCTGCCACAGGTGGCCAGCGGAAAAAAAATCGCAGCGTTTGCGTTAAGTGAGGCAGACGCGGGCTCTGACGCCGGCGCCATGCAAACAAGCGCCACCCGCACCGCCACGGGCTGGCTGGTCAATGGCAGCAAAACCTGGATCAGCAATGGCGGCATTGCTGATTTTTACGTTACCTTTGTCAAGACCGACCCAGACGCCGGAACGCGCGGCATCACGCCGTTTATTGTTGACGCGACTAACCCCGGCGTTGACAGCAGCGAGCACATCGCCGTCATGGCACCGCACCCACTGGCCACGCTCCATTTCACAAATTGCGCTCTGCCTGAGAGCGCCCAGTTGGGGCCACTGCATGGCGGCTTCAAACTGGCAATGCAAACGCTAGACATATTCCGCGCCTCTGTAGCTGGCGCAGCACTCGGCATGGCGAGGCGAGCGCTGGCAGAGGCGGTGCACTATTCAAAACAACGCCAGATGTTTGGTCAAAAACTGGCGGACTTTCAGCTCACACAAGCAAAAATCGGCGAAATGGCCACACTGGTCGATGCCGCAGCGCTGTTGACCTACCGTGCCGCCTGGTTGCGCGACGAAGGCGAGCGGACGGGCAACACGGCGCGCGTCACGGTAGAGGCAGCGATGGCCAAAATGACCGCGACCGAAAACGCGCAACGCGTGATTGACATGGCGCTTCAAATGCACGGTGGGCTTGGCGTCAAGGTGGGTACCAAAGTTGAAAGCCTGTACCGCGATATTCGTTCATTGCGCATTTATGAAGGCGCGACCGAAGTGCAACAGCTCATCATTGGAAAGGCAGTGCTGAAATCATGACCTCCTCGCTAGCTGCAGTTCAATCTGTGCAGACCGACCGCTTTGTCCATGACCGCTTGCCGCCGCCCGAGCAGCGTGCCGATATGCGTTACGACTTGCC
>JANXTM010000162.1 GCA_025352405.1 Polaromonas sp. | reverse complement strand
CTTGATGCGGGGTTGCTGCTCATGACCAAGCGCGGTAACCAAAAGCACTTTCAGGCCAACTCGGCAGCCCCGGTGTTTGCCGAGTTGCGCGGGTTGGTACTTAAAACGATGGGCCTGGCTGATGTGCTGCGTGCAGCGCTGGCACCGCTTGAGGCGCAAATCAGCACTGCTTTTGTTTATGGCTCGGTGGCCAAGCAGCAAGACACGGCACACAGCGACATTGACGTGCTGATCGTCAGCGCGACACTGGGTTACGCTGACGTTTTTGGCGCACTTGAAGGTGCCACCGTGCAGTTGGGGCGCAAAGTTAACCCTACGCTGTACACACCAGAAGACATCACCAAACGCATGGCCCAAGACAACGCTTTTGTCACACGCGTTTTGCAGCAACCAAAAATCTGGTTAATCGGCAGTGAGGTGCAACTGCATGGCTAAACTGCCTGCCAAACCGCCCGCCCAACCGCTTGACAACCTGTGTGGCCCCGGCAAACCACTACAACAAGAAGCTGTCGATGCCAATGAGTTTGCTGGCTTGCTGCGCAGTGGTCTGGCGCGCCTGAATGATGCACGTAATGTCACGTTGGCTCTTGAAAGCCGGTTTGACCTGGCCTATAACGCTGCCCACTCATTAAGCCTGGCTGCGCTGCGTCGTATGGGTTACCGGTCAAGTAACCGGTACATTGTTTTTCAGGTACTTCCGCACACGCTTGGCCTAGGCGCTGAAGTCTGGCGTGTGCTCGACAAATGTCACAACACCCGCAATCTCGGTGAATACGAAGGCATGCTTGATGTGGATGAACGGCTGGTCAAAGATCTGATTTCGGCTGCTCAAGCTGTAGCGGATGCCCTGGGCAAGCCACCCTGAAACAGGCTAACGGCCAATCTGGTGAACAAACGCTACCCCTGCACAAACAGCCGCCACCTGCGCCTCAATACACTGCTCCGGCGTAGCGCGGGCGCTGTCGGGGTACACCTCGGTAGTCGTCGTGTAGCGCGCCCCCGTGATGCCAGCGCACAAGCCCAGCTTCTTCAATTCATAACGAATCACGCCATGCGCAACCACCGTTGAGCCGATGATTTCGTTTTTGTCGTTTGCTGGCGCAATGTGCGTCACGCGCTCTACCGCCTCCATGATGGCTTGCTGAAACTCAGGCTGAGGGTTTTCAGTGTCATCCACTGCATAAAACCCGTCTGGAATGCTGCCGGGCTCAAACGGTTTTCCGTCGCGTGCAGCTACTGCCGGGCGGTATTCTGATTCGTCTGTGTCGGTGGTTTCGTGCAGGTCGATGTGGGCCGCAAACTGCCCGTGCAAAGGTTCTATCAGGCGCATCAAGGCTGCGGACTCTTGGGCGGGGCTGCCTGCGCGAAAGTTGCGGTTGGGGTCGAGGGCATCGAAGTTCCAGCGTTGAATGCACTCATACCCCCAGGGGCTGACGCAGGGCACCACCAGCAGGTTGACCCGGCCTGCAAAGCCTTCAGCATGGGCATCCACAAAGCGCAGCGCGCCGTGTACGCCGCTGGTCTCATAGCCGTGCACACCGCCTGTGACCAGCACGCAGGGCAAGCCGGCTTGCCAGTCGCGACTGCGAATGGCGAACAAGGGGAATCGTTCGTCGGCATACGCCACTTCGCCATAGGCCAATACGTCAAAACGCTCGCGCTGCAGTTCGATACGGCTCAGCACGTCGTCTGCATAGCTGCGCTGGCGCACCTGGCGTGCGCGCCACTGGGCAAGCTCTGCTGCGCCCCAGGCTTGGCCAGGCGTGCCGATGGGATAAAAACAGGAGTCGCTCATGGGGGGTTGCCAGGTTGGGAATCGTTTGAAAAAAGGGGCATAAGGTCGTCAAGGCATTCTGCCTCGAAGTGCCGGTACCCTCATGGCAGCCAGCACGCCAGCAACAAAATAGATAACAAAAAAGGCCTCTACGGCAGCAAATACGGGGGCTAGTCGCTATTACAAATGTAGCGTAACCATAGCAACTCCCAGAACCTGCCGCGTACCGGCTTGCGCTGGTGCGGTCTAATCACACCCATGCCCCAACCCAACTTCAGCCCCGCCGCAGACCGTAACAAACAGCACATTCTGGATGTCCTGCGCAGTGTTTTGCCCCCGCGTGGCCATGCGCTTGAGATCGCATCGGGCACAGGCCAGCACGTTGCCTGGTTTGCTGCGGGCCTGGCGCAATGGACGTGGCAGCCCACCGATGCGATGCCTGCCGCGCTGGCCTCTATCTCCGCCTGGGCGGCCGAGCAGGGTTTGCCCAATGTGCGCCCTCCCCTTGTGCTGGATGTCATGGCAGCCGAATGGCTGCCAGGCGGTGTGCAGTTTGACCTGATTTACTGCGCCAACATGCTGCACATTTCGCCCTGGGCAACCTGCGCCGCCCTGATGCAGGGAAGCGCCCGCCACCTGACGCCAGGCGGCCTACTGGTGACGTATGGGCCGTATTTGGAGGTTGGCGTCCCCACATCAGAAGGCAACCTGGCCTTTGACCAAAGCCTGCGCGCGCAAGACCCGGCATGGGGCATTCGCCGCCTGGAAGACGTAGCGCAGGTGGCGGCCGGGGCGGGCCTGCGGCTGCAGGCGCGGCATGCAATGCCTACCAATAATTTGCTGCTGATCTGGACCCGGGATCTGTCGCTGTAGGGCTGCTCAACGGCCTTTTTCGACCGGGTTGGCTGTCAGCCAATTGGCGGGGTAGGCCCGCATGAACTCTCTGGCCTTTTCTGGCTGGGCACTGAGCCATGCGTCGTAAGCGCCCTCGTTCAAAATCGCCAGCATGCGTTTTTCATTGCCGGGCTGCTGGTAGCGGCTCATCAGGGCGTGGCTGTTGGCGTTGACGGTGAGCACGGTGTAACTGATGATGACGTCGCCTTCGCTGCCCGTCCAGCTTTCCCACAACCCCGCCACACCCATGGGCTTGCCGTCCACCCGGGCAATGCGGGTCGGCACGGCCCTGCCGCTGCGCCAGTCGTCGTCGGTGAAGGCCATCATCGGCACAATGCAGCGCTGCCCGTGCAGCCAGGCATCCCTGAAGTTGTTTGAGGTGGTCACGGTTTCAGAGCGGGCATTGACCAGTTTGGTTGACCGCAGCTTGGCGTCAGACGCCGACTTGACCCACCGGGGCACCAGGCCAAATTGCCCGCAAGCCAACTCGTGCGAAGGTCTGGACGCGTCCATAGCCGTGACGGTGTCGGTGTCGGCGTCGGCGTCGGGATCAGTTGCAGCCTGGCGGATAAAAACGCCCGGTTTGCGGGGCCACACCTCAGCCCCCACGGGAGCCGCAGGTGAGGCAACATGGAAGGCATCGGCATATAGTGCGCTGCTTTGAACGCTTTCGTATCGGGTACTCATGCGCCGATGCTATCGCAATGCCGCTGGCCATCGCCACAAGGTCTGGTCCAGCGGACACAAGAATCAATTAATAAGCGCGCTACAGCAACAAATACGGGCACTAAATGCTATCGAAAATATAGCCAATGACGTTGCGACAAGCACCTCTGAAGTCTGTTGTGCCCGGTTTAATTCCTGCGCGTTACCAGCGAATAAAGCACCAGCAAAATAATCGCACCCACCACCGACGCGATGAAGCCGGCGGTTTGGCCGGGTCGATACCAACCCATTGCCATGCCGGCATAACCGGCCAAAAAAGAGCCTGCGATACCCAGAATAATGGTCATTATCCAGCCAAGCGGATCGTTGCCAGGCTTAAGAAAACGGGCGATAAGGCCAACGATGAAGCCGATGAAAATAGTGGCGATGATGGACATGAAGAAGCCTTTCGACAGAGTAATGGGTTTTGATAGAACCTCCGAAACTGTAGTGCTGCAGTGTCCAACAGGCAGGGCATTCGCGCCAGACATGCCGTAGGACAAGTGCGCGGCGTGACCTTCAGGCACACACTTTTTCGGGCACGCGCAGGGTGAAATAAAACGTTGCTCCTTCGCTGATCTTGCTTTCTGCCCAAACGCGGCCGCCGTGCCTTTCAATGA
>JANXTM010000154.1 GCA_025352405.1 Polaromonas sp. | reverse complement strand
GCCAGCCGGAAACGTCCATCGAAAGGGCGAGATCTGGTGGATCAGCTTCCCAAAAACACAGTGACCTTTGCGCCCGAGATGGTGGCTCAAGTCAATGTGACACGGGCGCAAGCACCCAAGGAGGATCTCTTGGGTAACCGAATGCCCGTTGACCTGACTCTTGTCGGCAGCAGTTATTCAATGGACTGGACCGGCTTTTCTGATGCACTGCGTTATTCATTGCAACGAGATCTTCTGAGTGTTGCCGTCGCCGCTGATCAGGGGTCATGGGTGGGCATAGAAAGTTACTTGCGTGACGATGCTTTTCAGGCAAAGGCACCCAAGATGATCGTTTGGGAAATGCCCGAGCGTGACATGCGTGCACCTCCCGACTATAAATTTCGAGACGCACGCTATGTCGGCAATAACACCGAGTGGCTGCTGCGTGCTTCCGCATGGGTTCAGGCGAACTGCAAATCGTCTGCTGTAGCTGCCAAGCTGATGCCTGTTGGCCTAGCTGCAGGTGCGGGTAACCTTAAGGGTACTAAACTCGCGACGGGTCCAACCAATGACGGGGACTTTATTGAGATAAGTTTTGACAAGCCGGTTGAAAAACTCGACTACCTGTCTGCAATGGCTGCTACGGCTGGCTCCAAATCCGTGACTCTGGAAGCGTCTGGCCCTGGGGTTGCTACTCGGCGGTTTACGATAACTGTCCCCGGTGACGATGCTGCGCATGCCCTCAAAACACCTCTTCCATCAAGTGGAGCGGGTTTTACAAAAGTGCGTGTTTTCCCAGGCAAAAGCAATACTTTTGTTTTTAACAGCTTACAACTGTGTCGGCAACCTGAAGATCTTTTGAAGTAACGCGTTGGGTCAGCAGCCGTACTGATGGTTTTTGTGAGCCTGAGGATCAAATTCTGGCATTTGGAGAACGGGACTGCTGTCGCACAATCGAGACCGAGTTCGCTGCTATCTAGGAGCGTTGATTTCGGTGCAAACGGGCAACATTCACTTTTCTGTCGCGACGTCAATCGTTGCGCGCATCGCAAGCCAATCCAAATAAGCTCAAACGCTGTAATTAGTCAAAGCCACCCAATTCTTTGCGTTTTGGTGTGTGCGGGAAATGAATGAAAACGACAAAAAAATTAACGCTTCGGAGTACCAACTTGCGCTTTAAAAAGATTTCAAGGGGTTTTTACGAGACAATCCATAGGGGTGGAAAAGCTTTAACTGTTGACTAAATCGTGGTGTGTTATTTACTTGACGGAGCAAGAAGCCGATGAAGTTTTTCAAACGAGTATGCGTGATTTTTTCAGGTTGGTGAGGCTGCGGTTTCTCACAGCTTTGAACTGCCTGTATGCGGCGCTCTGCTTATTGCAGGGTTGCGCAAGCACTCAGCCAGCCGCGGAATCCCACTCGTCGGTGGCATCTGCTGAGCCACCCGCCGGATTTTTTTTGCCTCCAGGCACTTTTGGCAGACCGGTTAGTGAACTCAAGCAGGTATCGGGTGGGCCCACAGCTGCTGCGGCACCCGAGCCACCACCCGCAGGAGCTCCCTTTACTACACGGGTGGTTCCCGCTCCGCCTGCCGCCCAACCTGCACCACCACTACCGTCGGTACCAGTACCAGTACCTCTGCCAGTACTCCCGCCAATATCGGTAGCTATCACACCACCTGCCTTGCAAATGACCCCGGCTCGGATGGTCAATGCAACTGTTTCGCTTCCAGATAAAGCCCCCGCAACCGTTAAATCCGCAGAGTCGTCCAGCTATCTATGCCTGATTTTTTCCCAATTGGAAGGTTGTGAGGGCGCCAGGTCGCTGCCTGCAACCAGGTCGGGAACAGCTGCAGCAACGCCACCGCCCGGTTTTTTTCTGCCTCTGGGGACTTTCGGAAACCCGGTCAATGATGCGAAGTCGAACGTCGGCGCCCCGACACCAGCAAACGCCTCGCCCACGCCTTCAACTCCTCCGGCGAACAGTTTTCCTGCAGCGTCCCAGGCGCCCGCCGTAGCTATCAGTAAACCGGTTGTCCCTCTCCCGCCCGCGCCCGTCGTTGCGCCCATTACAGCCAGCAACCGGCTTGCAGGACCAGCTGCTATCGCCCCGCTCAATGCACCGGCGTCTATTTCAACCACAGCTTCGGTTTCCCCAGAACCCCAGGTGGTCGTCTATGCTTCGCCGGCAACAAAGGCCTATTTCTCTAAAACGGGTGTGGATGGCAGCGTCAACGCGCAGGTGTGGTCGGTGTTTCTTCAAAAATACCAGATTCCCTTTCAAGTCATATCTGCTGTCGAAAAGCTGGAGGCGACCTCAGCAAGGGTTCTTGTCCTGCCCTCTTCGGTGGCTCTTTCCGAGCGCGAAAAGCAGGCTGTCATCACCTTGCGCGCCAAGGGTGCGAGTGTGCTCGCATCCTGGTTGACCGGCGTTCGTAATGAAAATGGTGGTGAGACGGGTTATGGGTTCATGGAAAAAGTGCTGGATGTCAAGGTTATGGGTACAACTGAAGCAGACGCGAAAGACAACTTCATGCTGCCGCATGGTGATAATCCAGTGACCCATTTTCTGCCTGCTGGTTCCCGGGTATGGCTGGACCGTGTGAAAGGTTTGTACCCGTTGCGGCTACAGGGCCGTCACCCGGCTGCAGACATCATGGACTGGTCGCGTGTACCGGTTTTGGGAAAAGAAAGTGCGACCATTGTGTTCGACGAACGTGTGCGTGCTTCTGGCAGGGCGTCGCGTTCTGTCGTGCTGGGGTATCCGGAACAATTGTGGTTAAGTGCAGATCCCAAACAGCTTGAAGCGATCGCACACAATGCCGTGATGTGGCTGCTCCACCAGCCCGCTACTTACAAAGCGGCGTGGCCTCATCCCTATGGCAGTGCGATGGTGATGGCCATTGATATTGCCGATGCAGTGACAGATGCAGATCTTGCCAACGCGAAGCTGCTTGAGGACGCAGGCGTACACGCTACCTACTATGTGCTCAGTGAAAACGTCGTCAAGTCAGCCAACCGCCTGAGGCGACTTAAATCGGCTGGGCACGAAATTGCCTATCTTGGCGACAGTTTCAATGACTTCAGGGAACAGGCGCCCGAGCTTCAAGCCAAACGGCTTGACGGCATGCGGCAGACCTTTGCCACTGCAGAGCTTGACCTGCCATCGGACGTCGGTTTTCACGCGCCCATGGACTCCTACGACAAGAACACACAAAATCTCTTAAAGCAGCGGACGTTCGGGTATTTTTTGGCATCCATGGATGTTTCAGAAGCCCGGCTTCCTTTTCTGGCAAGCCGGGAGGCCAGCTCAGACCCGGCCCAGCCTGTCAAAGACATGGTGATTCTTCCGCGTACCCAAAATGGACCAGAAGAGTCGGTTGACAACTGTGCGCCTGAGATCGGCATCAAGGCGTTTCTTAACGAATTGAATCTCGCTGAGAAGATGGCGGGTCTCTCGGTTGTGGCGCTACCAAGTAAAAATGAACTTACGGACAGCCAAATTGGCGAAATATTCAAGGATCTTTCCACGCGCCGTGAAAAGATGTGGATGGCTACATCGGCGCAGGTTGCGGACTGGTGGAGGGAGCGCGAGCGCGTCTCGGTTCAATTGGAATCGGGTGAAGCTGCCCCCGTTCTGACCGTGACCATAGCGGCTGGCCCGCCTTTGTTACAGGCGACGGCTGCGTTTTTAAATTTACCAGACAGTGGGTCTGCGGTACGACTTGTAGCCAAAGGGAACCACGAGAAATCACCGCAGATAACGGCTGTTGATGCGTGGCGCGCAGCGGTGGTTTTAAAGGGATGGAAACCAGGGCAATATAAATGGGATGTTTATTTTGACCAGCCCGTCGCAAGCCCGGTCAAATAGGCGCCCGTACACCGAAACATGACTGTCATGCAAATGCGCGCATTTTTAATAGGGCTGGTGCTGTGCGTGTCAGCCGGTAGCTGTCTTGCAAAGGATCCACCTGACAAGCCTATTTATCTCTACCTGAGTCCTTTGACGGAAAAATACCTCGAAACCAGGGGCACGTCAAATATCCCCAACTTGACGATTTGGCGAAAGTACCTTCGCAAAGCTTGCAAATGCTTCATAGAGCTGAGTCGCGCGGAACTGCTTGTAAAGCCCAAATCGGGCGTGCTGATTCTGGCATCGGCTGAGGTTCTGGATGACGAAGAACGCAAAGCCATTGAAAACTTTTCAGCAGCGGGTGGCAGTATCCTGGCCACCTGGATGACGGGTACGCGTGATGCCAAGGCGCAATTGAAAGGTTACGATTTTCTTGAGAACCTTTTCAAGATGAAAGTGGTCGGGGAGTTCAGTCGAAAAAATGCGGAAGACTGGTTTTTAATGCCTTTCGGTGATGGGCCTCTCACATGGCCGGTACCCGCCGGGCGGCGCATGTTTACTGGGGACGTCGCCCAAACCATGTTGCGCATCGAGTCGGGCAACCTGGCCGCTGTTGGCATGAGCTGGGAGCGTGGCAAGGACGACCTGGGTCCTATTGGCGTGATCGCTTTTAATGAATCCAAAACTTCCCGTGGCGTCTATTTTTCATTCCCTGAGGCTTCATGGGGCTTTTCCCAGAAAGCCGACATGCTGGCCATCATGGACAGCTCTATTGCCTGGTTAAGGCGCGAGCCAAAACTTGTCAAATCTGCTTGGCCCAATGCAAACATTGCAGCGCAGCTGATAGAAATGGACACCGAAGACAAGTTTTTTTCTGCTACGAATTTTGCAAAAGACCTTGAATCTATTGGCGTCAAAGGGACTTTCTACAGCTTGACTTCAGAAGCTATCAAATATCCTGAGATAGTGAAAGATCTCCTTGCGAGGGGCCATGAAATTGCATACCACGCGGATGTACATCTCGGGTTTGAAAAGGTAAAGCCTGAAAAGCAGGAGGAGCGTATCAAAAACATGAAAGAGCAGTTACGCACTATTCTGGGCGACACCGACAGTATCGCAACGGGTTTTCGGGCACCTACAGAATCGTACGATTCGACGACAGAGGCGCTTCTGCGAAAGCATGGCATGTTGCACCATGCTGCAGACCCCGCCTCAAGCGATGACCGGTTGCCATTTTTTTCAAAGGTAGAGCCCAAGCTTGGACCCCAGCAGGCCCTGGTGGTATTACCGAGAACGCAGTACGACGACGTCAGTTACACCGCGTTTGATTACGGTGCCAAGCAAACATTGGACAACATGACGTATGACCTGGATGTGATTGTCCGCAGTGGCGCATTCGGGCTTCTTTCTGTGCACACCCAAAATTATGTGGATAACAAATTACTGCAAAAAGTGATGCCCGATTACATGAAATATATTGCGACCTACAAAGACCGTATCTGGATACCGCGTGCAGACCAGATTGCGGCGTGGTGGCGCAAGCGCGCGCTGGTTACTGTCACGCAAGTTGACCCGGTCAAGTCGGCAAAGCAGACGGAAAATTCGGAGAAACCGGAGCAAAGCAAAGATATCGTGCTGCGGATGTCTGTGACAGCGCCAGGTCATGTGGAG
>JANXTM010000146.1 GCA_025352405.1 Polaromonas sp. | reverse complement strand
ATGGTGGTAGAGGCCGACCGGCCACCCAAGACGGTGAACATCCATATCACCTACCCCAACTCCTGCTCACTCAAATACGACGAGCTGGGTCTAAAACTGCGTGACATGCTCAGCGTTTCGGGCATTGAACCGCGCGAACCGGCTGACCTGGCCACGCCTGCCGCCGCCACGGTCCATGCACCCACAACTGTAGCCGCACCCGTGGAATGACGCCGCAAGCCGCCTTGATCGAGTTGCTGGGCCGCGTAGGCACGCGCAATGGCGCGGCAACTTTGGTCAGCACAGAAGAATTGAACCAGTGGCCCGCAGCGGCAGTGGCCGCCATGAAGACACAGAACCTGCTGTTGAAAGCACGCGCCGCCAAAAGCGTTGTCTGCCCTGGCTGCGAGCAAGAATGCAGCACCATGCCCGTGCATACGATGACACGCGCCAATGCGCCCGCCGCATCCTTCGTGGTGTGTGACAAGCGCAGCGACACCAACCGCGTGGCCATCCCTGCCGCACGGCTGGCCCAATGGCGCTGCGATGCCCAGGCGGTGTGCGGCTTTGTTGTAGCCAGTCTCGGCCTGGTGCAAACCACCGTACAACCTTCTGATGCCGGTTTGCTGCCCATTGGCATGGCGCGAGGGAACAAGCGCACCCAGATGCTGTGCCTGCGCGTCCACGGGCATTTGGCGCTGGTAGTGGGTGCGGATGCAATGCCGCTGGGGGATGTCATCGGCTTTGAGAATGGTAGCTTCACGCTGGACCATGCGGTGATTTACCAAATGGTGGACGCAGCCACTACCGCCGATCCGCGCCACACGCCCAGCACCGCCAAGCGCGAGGCACGCAAGATCGACACGCAAGCCATGTACGCCGCCTGGCAAAAGGCATGCCGGGCGTTGCGCAAAAAGCTCCCCGATAAATCCGACGTGTGGCACTCGCAGCAGATCGCCAAGACCGCTATCGCACAAGGTCGCGACGACAGCACCATCAGAAAACACATGCTGGCCTGAGCGCCACCAGGTCAGCCACCCGTGATCAGACCGGGCTGGCAGCCCCCAAGTCGGTAAAGTTATTGATCTTGACTGACCCGTCTGGAAACCGCGCAATCACATCCAGTTCGCCGCCCATGGCTTCGATGTGGCTACGCAGGGTGGACAGGTACATATCAGTCCGTTTCTCGATCTTGGCAATCGACGGCTGCTGCACATGCAGCACTTCGGCCAACATCTTTTGCGACAGGCCGCGGGCTTGGCGCAGCTCGTTGAGCGGCATTTCAGCCAACATCTGCCGGGCCATGCCATTAGCCTTCTCGCGTGCCGCCTGGCTCATGCCTGCGCGCAGTTCTGTAAATTTCTTAGCCATCTATCGCTCCTTCACGTCGAAGTTGAACCAGGTGCTGGTCATACAGCCGGTCGGCAATCGGCACATTCACGTCATACCAGCGGTCGTCGCCCGTTTTGTCGCCGCCAATCAAAAGAATCGCCATTCGGCGCGGGTCAAATGCGTACAGCGTGCGAAAAGGTCGCCCGCCATGCTGGGTGCGAAGTTCACGCATATGCCCATGCTTGGAGCCATGGATGCCACTGCTGTGCGGGTGCCCCAACGATGGCCCCCGCGCTTCCAGCAACTGCACAGAGGCAGCCAATGAAACCTGCTCGTCTTCCGTCAGGCTGGCCCACCAGTCACCAAATTCGTCTGTGTATTCAACGTCCCAAGTCATGCGCAAATATAACCTCCGTAGAATATTCCGTCAAGTGCATGCTTTGGGATTGTTTTGGGCTCATGAACCCATTGGCTTGAAATAGTTGGGCGGAAAGTTTTCGCCCAACTTTTACGCCTGACAGCGCGCCCTTTCGCCCTGTTTTGTTCCAGGCAGTTAGCCCCTCTTTCCCTCTGAAACACAGCTCGCAGCAAGCCGCAGCGTGGGTCTTTTGTCGCCCAAAACGCCCAAACACACTTGCGTCTGAGTTTGTTCCATACCCGTCAAAGAGGACCCAACATGACGACCACCATCCTGCGCATCCCTGCTGCCAAAACCCAATCGGGCTACTCCCGCTCCACCATCTACCTGCG
>JANXTM010000068.1 GCA_025352405.1 Polaromonas sp. | reverse complement strand
CAGATGGGTGGACCAAAAGTTATCTCCATGATGTCGCCGTTCCAATTGGCAGTGCTCTTTGGACGCCTCCCGCTCTGTGAGTATCTATTCAACTTTGCACTGACCATGCAAGGATCGGCATTGCGCACAGGAATTGATGCTCCCTTGCCTATGATCGTCCAACTGGTGCGTAAAGTGCCACAAGCCAAACCGGCCGAGCAGGCGCAAATCAAGCAAATGCTCCAGGACTTTTCAGAGCAGCTTGCGGCGTCACTGGCACAAACCAATCCCGAGGAGCTAGATCCGGCCAGCGGCATGTTGTTTGAACCCTCATTGCTTCAAGAACTGAACATTGCCGGGCCGATGATTACAACGGCACTCCACAAACACCATGCGATGCTGGCCCAGCAGGCACTTCAAAAAGCGACTCCGCAGGCAACCCAGGAAGGCGACTTGGACCCGCAGCATCGTCTGTAGACCTTCGACTCCGGAGAGACTTATCAGTCGGCTGTCATTATTTTGGAGTCTGCCTGCGAGCAGGCTCTTTTCCTTAGTGCGCCTTGATTCATCTCAAAGCACTGGCGACACTCAAGCCTGCGCCGAACCGTTTTGATCACGCAATTGCCCGTCCGCAGCACACTGCGCTGCGTCTAATTTTTCTTGCTTGCGCCTGCGCGCGTCCGCCAAGGCGCTTTCGTATCCAGTTTTTATCGCCTCATCGTACTGGCCGCTCTTATAGCGCAGACCAGACAAATCCAGGCCCGGAAAAACGAACTTGGGCAATACCATTTCCGCAAGATCTGCAACGGGATACTCGCTCGCATAAAACTCATTCACATGGTCCAGGTCATGCCCCACTATTTGGCAGCGCACATCGAACGGAACCTTGGCTTTCTTGAGCAAAGTGTTGGCAGTGCGACGAAATGAGTGATAAGTCAACGCGGCGTCGGAGAGGTCTGCCGTGTCAAGATATTCGCCCCATTTTTTGCCGGGTGCATTACCTTGGCTGCCATCGTCTTTTGGCAACAAGACTGGAAACAACTGTGGTCCCAAATTGAGCGCTTTGACATCCTGCATAAATTCAGGAAGTCCCACAGCAACCAACTCTGGATGCATGGGGATGACGCGACGCGCCGCAGCAGACTTTACTCTCTTGTAGTCTTCATCATTGATATCGAACGCCCACATGCCGTCTTCCATGCGGATATCAGCACAAGCCAATTGCGACACCTCTCCCAAACGCATGCCTGTATACAGCGCGATCAACGGCGGCCAGAAATGATGTGACAGCCTGTTTTCCGAACGATAGTGCTTCACCTCGAATGCCCTGATCAACTCGTCAAGTTTGAACGCCCGGTTGGCCTTGCCTGACTGAGCACGCGCCTTTTTAACCGCCTTCGTCGTGATGCGCTGGTCTGTACTCGGGATAAGCATCTGCCGAGGAAATGCGCCATTTTTTTGCGCCCATTTATAAAGCTGATTCAGCACGCCTACATAGTTGTCGACAGTGACCGTGTCGAGCCCGATTTGCCCACGTTTTTTACCTGCCCTCACCGTAATGTCGTGAAGTAGATGGTCCTTGTATTCGGAAATATCAGTTGGCGTGACATCCTCGATATGCGCGTCCCCGTACCACTCGATGAAGGTATCAAACTTCATTTGATAGGTGCCCTCCGCCTTGCCGGTAATGCCCTCTTTGGTTTTGGTTCTTAGATATCGAAGCCAGAGCGTCGTTAATTTGTGTTTGTGATAGTCGGCATCCGTAGAAGCGTCGCGCCCTACCCTTTTCACGCTGGTTGAAGGGGACACTGCTCTTTGCGGAACGGTGACCACATCCGCTGGCGCTGAATCTGCCGAAGACATGGAGACGCCGTGCGTCGTTGAAGTGGCCCCGCCTGTATCTGAAATGGTTTTGAGCCGCGCATGCTCAGCAGCCAGAACTGCCTCGCGGAGCCGAGAACCTTCTTCCGCGCTGCGACGGATTTCCTCCATCTCCGCCAAATAAAAGGCCTGGGCCTCGGGAGAGTTCGGCTCACGCGTCAACCGCTGGCGCACATAGTGTTTAGTCTGATCGGCCTCGGCAGCAGCGATGTCAGCCGGTGAGTTTGGATCCACCTTGTAATGCACACGATCCACCTGCCCACTCGGGTGAATCGTCTCAATGGTCTTTTCAAACTTGCGGATGTCCTTGGCCGAGGGCCAAGTGCTTTGATCATTTGGGTTGAAGGGTTTGGCGCTCATATCCCCGTAAGCGTACTCGAAGCTCTTGTGAGCCGCTACAGCCAAATCCCGAGCACGGATCAATGCTTGACGAAGCTCCCGCGTTTTAAGAGACATTTTGATCTCGGGCCGTCCACTCCATCGGGAGCGCAGTGCCATGGGCACGATGATGCGGAAATAGTAGATACCGTGGCGCGAAAGGCGCAGGTAAGCCGGAATTCGCAGAGTAGTGGTCATTTCTGTGGTCCATGAATGGCTCACTGGAATGGCTCACCTCTGGGGAGGCCTGAAAGACAAAAGGCCCGCATTAGCGGGCCTTTTGAAGGTTTGGCGGAGCGGACGGGACTCGAACCCGCGACCCCCGGCGTGACAGGCCGGTATTCTAACCAACTGAACTACCACTCCTGGTAGACAACGTTCGCTTCTTGCGAAGCCAAGTGCTGACAACTTGTTTTACCAGCTTCACCAAAATGAAACTGGTGACCCTAAGGGGATTCGAACCCCTGTAGCCACCGTGAAAGGGTGGTGTCCTAGGCCTCTAGACGATAGGGTCAAATCCTTGAAAATTTTCGACCGGAACTTCAACAATCCGGAAAAAACTCAAACAGAATTTCTCTCAACAATCTTTGGTGGAGGTAAACGGGATCGAACCGATGACCTCTTGCATGCCATGCAAGCGCTCTCCCAGCTGAGCTATACCCCCCGAATACCTTCCCGGCACCTACTAATTTCTTAATATCTACCCAGCCTTGAATTATAGCCCGAAAAATGAGGCTTTTCTTAAAAATGCAAACGAGCGACAACATCTTCGCGCTTCATGAGCTCCAGCATCGCATCCAGAGACGGCGTTTGCGGCGTGCCCATGACCAGAACGCGCACCGGCATGGCGATTTGCGGCATCTTCAGGTTGTTGATGGCCAGTACCTGTTTGATAACAGCCGCAATCGATGCCTTGCTCCAAATACAGCTGGCAAGCGCATCCGCCAACTGGCCAAGCGCAGGACGCACCGCCTCAGGCACATGCGTGTTGATGTCTTCGGCACTGGGCTGCCGACCCGTTACCAGCAATTGCAGCCAGAGCGCAAGTTCGACCAACGTGCTGCAGCGGTCTTTGAACAAGCCGCAGCCGCGCACCAGGCGCACGTCGTCCAGCGCGGTAGCGCAGTCGGCCGATAGAAAAGGCTGCACCAACTCCGCAAGTGTTTCATCCGCGGTGGCCTTAAGGTGTTGGGCATTGACCCAACGCAATTTGGGCTCGTCAAACTGCGCGGCGCTTTTGCCCAAATGGTCCAGGTTGAACCACTGCAAAAATTGTTTGCGGCTGAAGATTTCTTCGTCACCATGGCTCCAGCCGAGGCGCGCCAGATAGTTCACCATGGCGTCGGGCAGATAGCCTTCAAGCGCGTACTGCGTAACGGCCTTGGCACCGCTGCGTTTGCTCATTTTTTCGCCCTGCTCATTGAGCACGGTGGGCAGGTGGGCATACACCGGCACGTCTTTGCCAAGTGCGTGAAAAATGTTGATCTGACGCGGCGTGTTGTTAACGTGGTCGTCGCCGCGGATGACGTGCGTAATCGCCATGTCGATGTCGTCCACCACCACGCAAAAGTTATAGGTTGGCGTCCCGTCGGGCCGGGCAATCACCAGGTCATCCAGCTCGTCATTGCTGATTTCGATGCGGCCCTTGACCTTGTCTTCCCACACGACCGAACCACCCTGCGGATTTTTAAAGCGCAGCACGGGTTGCACGCCCTCAGGAATGGCGGGCAAAGCCTTGCCGGGTTCGGGCCGCCAGGCGCCGTTGTAACGCGGTTTTTCTTTGGCAGCGGTTTGCACTTCTCGCAGTGCATCCAGCTCGACCATACTCATGTAACAGGGATAAACATGGCCGGTTGCCTGCAGCTCGCCCAGCACCGCTTTGTAGCGGTCCATGCGCTGCATTTGATAAAACGGGCCTTCGTCGTGGTCAAGCCCGAGCCAGCGCATGCCTTCAAGGATGACATCAACGGAGGCCTGGTTTGAGCGCTCCACATCGGTGTCTTCAATGCGCAAAATAAAGGCACCGCCGGTTGAACGCGCGAACGCCCAGGGGTACAGGGCTGAACGGATGTTGCCGAGGTGTATGAAGCCGGTAGGCGACGGTGCAAAGCGGGTGCGTGTTTTCAATGTCATGTCAAACTGTCCAGACCGCGCGCAAGGTCCGCCTTGATGTCTTCAATATGGTCCAGCCCGACGGCCAGGCGGATCAGTGCCTGACTGATGCCGGCAGCCCGCCGCTGGTCCTCGGTCAAACGCCCGTGCGATGTGGTGCCAGGATGCGTGATGATAGTTTTTGTATCGCCCAGATTGGTGGCAATACTGACCACCCGTGTGCTGTTAATGACATGAAACGCATTGGCCCGCGCGGCATCGGCGCCTTCACCGTGCAGGTCAAACGACAACACTGCGCCGCCCTGGCCCGACTGCTGGTGCATGGCCAGATCGTGCTGCGCATGCGATGCCAGACCGGGGTAATAGACACGAGCGACCTTTGGCTGGGTTTCAAGCCATCTCGCTACCGCCAGGGCATTCGCGCTCTGCGCCTGCATGCGGATGCTTAGCGTCTCGAGGCCTTTGAGCACCACCCATGCGTTGAACGGCGACAAGGTCATGCCGGCGGTGCGAACAATGGGCGCGAACACGTCCGCAATCAGCTTTGCCGGCCCGCAAATAGCCCCCGCCATCACACGGCCCTGACCATCCAGATATTTGGTACCTGAATGGATCACCAAATCAGCACCCAACTCGGTGGGCCGCTGCAAGGCCGGTGAGCAAAAGCAGTTGTCAACGGCCAGCAATGCGCCAACGCCATGCGCCAGGCTGGCCAGTGCGGCAATGTCGCACACCTCGGTCAGCGGATTGGTAGGGGTTTCGGCAAACAGCAGCTTGGTGGTCGGACGCAATGCGGCCTTCCATTCGGCCACGTCGGTCTGCGAGACAAACGTGGTCTCCACGCCAAACTTGCCAAACTCACGGCCGATCAGCGCAATGGTGGAGCCAAACATCGAACGCGAACAGATCACATGGTCACCGGCCTTGAGCAGGCCCATGCACATCATCAAAATCGCGCCCATACCGGTCGAGGCACCTATGGCGGCCTCGGTGCCTTCAAGTGCGGCCAACCGGCGCTCAAAACTTGTCACCGTCGGATTTGACGTACGGCCATAGGTGTAGCCGTCCTCGGTGCCGGCAAAGCGCCGGGCTGAGGTTTCTGCGTCCGGCTGCAGAAAGCCGCTGGTCAGGTACAGCGCTTCGGAGTTTTCGCCATATTGGCTGGGGTCCAACGCAACGCGCACGGCAAGCGTATCGCGGTGCAGGTTGTCAGGTAATTTTTTTTGCGTCATCTTCAAGCTTCTTGTGGATTTGGCAGCGCCAGACGCGACACATCGACATCGCCGTCTTCACCAATTTTTTCTGCAGTGTCGGCGCGCAGGGAGTTCATGGCGGCAATGGTTTCAGAGGTGACGTCGCCGGTCACGTACACGCCATCAAAACACGATGCATCAAAGCCATCAAGTTTGGCATTCAGCGAGCCGATGGCGCGCTTCATGCCTTCAATGTCTTGGTAAATCAGCGCGTCGCAGCCGATGACCTGACGAATTTCTTCAACCGTGCGGTCATGCGCCACCAGCTCACCTGGCGTCGGCATGTCGATGCCGTACACGTTCGGGTAACGAACCGGTGGCGCGGCACTGGCCAGATAGACCTTGCGCGCTCCGGCGTCACGGGCCATCTGCACGATCTCACGGCTGGTGGTGCCACGCACGATGGAATCATCGACCAGCAGCACGTTGCGGCCCTTGAACTCGCTGGCAATCACGTTGAGTTTTTGGCGCACGGATTTTTTTCGGACGCCCTGCCCCGGCATGATGAAGGTACGGCCCACATAGCGGTTTTTTACAAAGCCTTCGCGATACGGCAGGCCCAACAAATGCGCAAGCTGGGTGGCACTGGGGCGGCTGGACTCAGGGATGGGAATGACCACGTCAATTTCGTTCGGCGGTACGGTAGACACCACGCGCCTGGCCAATGTTTCACCCAGGTTAAGGCGTGCCTGATAGACCGAAATTCCGTCGAGTACGGAGTCAGGCCGTGCCAGGTACACAAACTCGAAAATGCAGGGCTTGAGCGTGGCGTTTTCAGCGCACTGCTCGGCATGTACGACGCCGTCCATGTCGACAAACACGGCCTCACCGGGCGCAATGTCGCGCTCAAACTGGTGCGAGGTGCCTTCAAGCGCCACCGACTCGCTGGCCACCATCACAGTCCTGCCGCTGTCGTTCTGGCCGTGCCCAATGCACAGCGGGCGAATGCCAAACGGATCACGGAACGCCAGCAGGCCATGGCCGGCGATCAGCGCCACCACGGCATACGAGCCCTTGATGCGTTTATGCACACGGCGCACCGCTGCAAACACCTCAGACGGCATGAGCGGAAGGCCACGCGTGGTTTTTTCAAGCTCATGCGCCAGCACGTTGAGCAAAACTTCGGAGTCGCTGTCGGTGTTGATGTGGCGGTGGTCGGTATTAAACAATTCGGCCTTGAGCTCGGCCGCATTCGTCAGATTGCCGTTGTGCGAGAGCACCAGACCAAACGGCGCATTGACATAAAACGGCTGCGCTTCGTCTTCACTGAAAGCGTTGCCCGCCGTGGGGTAGCGCACCTGGCCGAGTCCTACATTGCCGGGCAGTGCGCGCATGTTGCGAGTACGAAAAACGTCCCGCACCATGCCCTTGGCCTTGTGCATGTAGAACTTGCGCCCCTGTTGCGTGACGATGCCCGCGGCATCCTGACCACGGTGCTGCAACAACAGCAAACCGTCATAGATCAGCTGATTGACTGGGGCCTTGCTGACAACGCCGACTATTCCGCACATGGTGTTCCGTTCATGATGTTTTTGACTCGATCCAGTTAATTTAAATACTTTGCAAATTGCTCGGGTAAAACGGGCTTCAAGCCCTTCAGGGTGGCCGTTAACAATGCCGCGCCTGTGGACTCCTGCCACCAGGGGCTGCTTTTCAGCGCCGTCATGTCGATGACCACTGTGGCCGCCAGCAATAAAATCACACCGCGCAGCAAGCCAAACGCCGCGCCCATGGTTCGGTCAACGGGCCGCAGGCCGATGGCTTCGACCAGTTTTTTGAGTAAAGAAGCCAGTAGTCCTGCGGCAAATACGGCAGCAATAAACACCAGTACAAATGCAGCTGCATAGCGCACGGGGTCTGACGCTGACTGAAAGGGCAGCAAGATTGCGACCTGGGGCGCAAACCACTGCGCGGCATAAAACGACATCGCCCAACCCAGCACCGACAACACCTCATAAACCAGCCCGCGCCACGCGCCGAGCACCAGGGAAAAGGCCAGTACGCCCAGCAAACTCCAGTCAACCGCGCTCACGTTCACAAGACCAATCCAGAGACCTACAAGGTCAGGATGGCGGCTGGCAAATCAAGGGCCTTGATCTTGCCGGCGGCTTTTTCGGCATCTGCCTTGCTGGCAAATGGGCCCACACGGACCCGAATGCGCTTGCCACCCGCTGTCTCGGCAACCTGGGTGTAGGTTTTGAAGCCCGCTTTTTCGAGTTTCATGCGCACCTCCCTGGCCTTGGTGGCGTCAGCAAAAGCACCGACCTGCACGACCAGCCGATCATCTGACGTGCCAGCCACATCGGGCGCACTGGCCGACTCAGTTCCGGTTGAGGCGGCTTGGCCGTTGAGCAGCGCGCGGGCGCGCGCGCCATCGTCGGGCGTGATCGCCGGTTTGGGCGCAGGTTTGACCTCGGTTTTGGCTTCCAGCTTGGGCTCAGTTTTCGGACCTGACTTTGCTTCTGTTTTAATAGCAGGAGACGCTGGCGATATATTCGGTTCAGCCTTTTTCTCCGTCAATATTTCTTCTTTGGACGACAGGCTGGATGCGGCTGCGACTCGATCTGGAGCAGAGCCAACAAGCATCGGCGGCGCCAGCGCCGGCATGGGTGCAGCCACCGGGGCGGACGCGGGCAACGACAGAGTAACCAGTGGTTTGACCGCATTTTTACCAGGAATTTCGATCGGGATGTCCACTGCGATGGGGCGCGGCTGAGTGTCAAACAGTACCGGGAACCCGACGACGCCAGCGAGCACCAGTACAGCGGAGCCGATCAGCCGATGCTTGGCACGTTTGCGGATGACTTCCATGCTCTCCGTGGGAGCATTTGAGCCGGCATTGGGTGCGGAACTTGTTCCGGCCCGGCGGAAGTTGAAAAACGACATGGCGCTGGGGTCACTCCGTTGGCGGTTGTGTAGGTCGGCTCGGCATGAAAAGAGGTATGTTCGGAGCCTGGCTGGTCTGAATCAAGCTTTCAGATGCTTGGCTAAAAGACGCGGCACACCGCCTTTCAAAATGCCGCCCACCGTGTAGAAGGAGCCGAACACCACGATTCTATCAGCGGGGTCCGCGGCCTCGACCGCCGCCTGCAGAGCGGCCTCGGGGCTTTTATAAGTCTCGGCAATGACATCCCGACGGGTTTCAACAGCCTGCCATTTAGCTCGCAAGTCAGCCCCCGTGGCCGCGCGCGGGGTGGGTAAATCGGTGAAATACCACTTATCAATCAGGGGCCCAACGCGCGCCAGCATGGGCGCTACATCCTTGTCGGCCATGGCACCAAACACGGCGTGGGTACAGGGGTAAAAACCCATGGCGTCGAGGTTTTCACTCAGCGCGGCCACCGAGTGCGGGTTGTGCGCCACATCCAGCACCAGCGTCGGCTGGCCAGGAATGATTTGAAAACGCCCCGGCAGCTCGACCATCGCCAGCCCGTTGCGAACCGCCTGGGCGGTGACGGGTAAGCGGTCACGCAGAGCCGTTAGGGCGGCCAGCACACCCGAGGCATTGACCAGCTGGTTGGCACCGCGCAGGGCCGGGTATGCCAGCCCCGCGTACCTGCGTCCACGCCCGGCCCAGCCCCACTGCTGCTTGTCACCTGAGAAATTGAAGTCCCCACCAAAGCGCCACAAATCAGCTCCAAGCGCTGCGGCGTGGTCGAGCACGCTCTGCGGCGGCATCGGGTCACTCACCACCACCGGTTTTCCGGCGCGCATGATGCCGGCTTTTTCAAAACCAATCGCTTCACGCGTGTTGCCGAGCAGCTCCATGTGGTCCAGGTCAATGCTGGTGATGAGGGCGCAGTCGGCGTCCAGAATATTCACGGCATCCAGACGGCCACCCAGCCCAACCTCCAAAATCACCACATCCAGTTTGGCATCGGCCAGCAGTTGCAGGATGGCGAGCGTGGTGAACTCGAAATAAGTTAGCGATATTTCAGCATCTTTTTTTGCCCTGTGGCCTTCAACCAGGGCAAAGTTCGCTACTAAATCAGTAGCGCTGACAATCTCGCTGCGAACCCGGCAACGCTCCTGAAAATCAACCAAATGCGGCGAAGTGTAAACCCCGGTGCGGTAACCAGCCTCACCCAAAATGGCCTCCAGCATGGCGCAGCTCGAGCCTTTGCCGTTGGTGCCGGCCACGGTGATGATGGGGCAGTCAAAAGCCAGACCCATGCGGTCAGCCACGGTTTTGACACGTGCAAGCCCCATGTCTATGCTTTTGGAGTGCAGCTGCTCACAATAGGCAAGCCATTCGGGCAAGGTGGTGGGGGTTGTTTTGAGGTGTTCCATGCAGAATCGTATTGTCGCGCAAGGGCAGGCTTGAGATGTGGCGAGGGGCTCTGTGTTGGTCGGCTGTTGCCGCAGGGAACTTGCAATTCAGCCTGATTGAGCACCTGCTAAATGCTATTATTTTTGTAGCTTATAGCCCTCGTAAAATATGCCGTTGAAGCCTTTTCCTTCCAAAGAAAGTGCCAGAATAAGCAGATGATCACCGTTTATGGCATTCCCAATTGCGACACCGTCAAAAAAGCCCGGGTTTGGCTGACCAGCCAGGGCTTGGAGCACACATTTCACGACTTCAAAAAGCACGGCGTCCCGGCTGAACGCTTGCCCGACTGGTGCCAGGAGGTCGGCTGGGAAAAGCTGTTGAACCGCCAGGGCACCACCTGGCGCAAGCTGAGTGCTGAAATGCAGGCCGGCGCGCTCGACGCTGCTGGCGCGCAGGCGCTTATGTTGGCGAACCCCAGTGTTATCAAGCGGCCAATGGTCGAGTGGCGGGAAAGTAGCGGGCCCATAACAGTCGGATTTGATGCGCCGCGCTGGCTGGAATATGCCAAAAATTGACCCTACATAGCCGCAGACTTTTTTACTTGTAAAGTTATGTTCAATGCTCACCGCAAAGCTTTACAGCGGATTTACCGAACTTCTGGCGCAGTCAACACTCCTATTACTAGGTCTGTAAAGATTGGAATTTGGGTAATCCAGCCGTGTGGTTTGGACGTTATTAATTGGAAAGAGGTTGAAACCATGAAAAAAATTCTTGTTTTATCTGCCATTACGGCTTCTGTTAGCGCCATGCTGCCTGTCAGCGCGTCGGCTGCCGACATTTTGGCGCGGGTGATCTCAAGCACGCCGGTAGTCCAGCAAGTTGCGGTGCCGCGCCAGGTGTGCAACAACCAGGCCATGGTCACCGAGGCGCCAAAATCAGGTGCAGGCGCCCTTTTGGGTGCAGTTGCGGGCGGCGCGGCCGGTAACGCAATTGGCAACGGCAATGGCCGGACACTGGCCACCGTGATCGGTCTGATGGGCGGTGCCATTGTTGGTAACAACATTGAGGGCTCCAGCAACCAGGTGCGAAATGTCCAGCAGTGCGCCACCCAGACGGTGTATGAAAACCGCGCCAGTCACTACAACGTGGCGTATGAATACCAAGGCACCCAGTACAACGTGCAAATGCCCAACGACCCAGGCCAGTATGTGCGCCTTCAGGTCACGCCGGTCGGTGCTATCAACACCCCACCGCAGGCGGGCTTTCCAGCCCAGCCGCAGCCCTATATTTATCCCCAGCAGCCGCAGTCTTACCTGCAGCCGGACTTGGTGCAGCCGGGCTACGTCCAGCAGTCCACCACTTACCTACAACCCGCACAAGTCTATGTCGTGCCAGCATATTACCCACGGCCGTATTACAGCCCGTATTACGCCGCCGCACCGGTCGGCTTGTCGTTGAACTTTGGCTACAGCCGGGGCTACGGACACCACTGGCGGTAAATCAGACATCGTCGGGGAATCGAGCAAGCCGGCGATCACCGAATGAACAGGGTGCCATCGAGCACCCCTTTTTTTTTGCACAAACACCGTAAGCAGCTTGCAAAGTCATCTTGAATCCTGCGTGTAAGCGGTAAACATAGTGTCCACGAAACAAACAAGTGGACACTATGGAAACGAAGAGAGTGACACGGCGCAAGCACAGCAAAGAGTTCCGGG
>JANXTM010000057.1 GCA_025352405.1 Polaromonas sp. | reverse complement strand
GCTGGCGCCTTGGCTGCAGCTGTCTTGGCAGGCGCAGCTTTTTTAGCGGCTACCTTTTTCGCAGGAACCGCTTTTGGAGCAGCCGCCTTTGTTGCAGGCGCTGCTTTTGGAGCCGCCACTTTCTTTGCCGGTGCAGCCTTGTTTGCAGGCGCTTTTTTTGCCGGCGCTTTTTTTGCAGTTGCCATGATTGATTTTCCTTCTAGAAGTTGATAAATCACCGCTAGAGATAACTAGTCACCAGCAGCACAGCGGATGCTACTGGAGAAAACACGCGTTTCATAGGGGAAAAGCACTTTTTTTGATCCTTTATGTTGCGGATTTACCCTGAAGATCGAAAACACCCTCGCTATCGTCACTCTGCACGCCACCAATGCGCGCTGCGAAATGTCTAACCGGCGGCAACCTGGCTGGTAAAAAAGATTTGCCATGGTGATTGGCTGGATGTCAGTAAAATTACGTAAATTAATTAATAAAAAATAGTTAATTTTTTAATTACTTTAAAAGAGTTAAGAGATTTATTAAAAAACTTTAAATTTAACGAAAAAAGTTATGTCAATTGAAGTTTCAGAATTTGATCATTTCGACAGTGGCATTCTTGCGTTGCTCCAGCAGGATGCCCGCATCAGCATGGCCGAGCTTGGTCGTTGTGTTCACTTGAGCCAGCCAGCAGTGACCGAGCGCGTGCGAAAGCTCGAAATCAGTGGTGTCATCAAGGGCTACCGCGCAGAGGTTGACCTGTCCCGATTAGGCTACGGCATTCGCGCCATCATTCGTGTAGCGCGTGCGGACTTCGCCCGGGTCGTCAAGCTGATCGAGCAGACGCCGGAAGTTATCAAGGCGCTCAACGTGACGGGCGAGGACAGCTGGGTGCTTGAAATCGCTGTCATTGACGTGGCGCATCTGGATGCCGTTGTCACTAGGTTTTGCAACCTGACGCAAACCTCCACCAGCATCGTACTCAATGCGCCACGCGAAAATACCGTAGTACTTCCAGCACGGCGTGGAAATATCAAAACCCCGATCAAAAAGACGACGTCAAAATGACCATTGCAAATCTGCCTGCGGGCACTGAAAAATTCGCCACTTGCGATTTGTGTGACACACATAAAAATGACGTATCTGGTTCGTTCAGGGTTATCGCGCCGGTGTTCAGGAATTTTGGTGGACTACAGAAGTTCAGCGGCCCTGTTACCACCGTCAAGTGTTTTGAAGACAATTCCCTCGTCAAGGCTGCCGTTGAGTCGCCCGGCCATGGGCGTGTGCTGGTTGTTGATGGCGGTGGTTCACTGCGTCGTGCCTTGCTGGGCGGTAATCTGGGCGCAGCAGCTGCCCAAAACGGCTGGGCAGGTGTTGTTATTAACGGTTGCGTGCGCGATGTGGCAGAGCTGGCGCAAAGTATGGTGGGCATTAGGGCATTGGCCGCCATGCCATTGCCCACAGAAAGACGCGATGAAGGCCGGCGCGATGTTGCCGTTGAGATCCACGGCGTGTGGATTCGCCCTGGAGACTGGCTGTATGCCGATGAAGACGGCATGCTGGTAACGCCGATGCAGCTTCAGGCAGCCAGGCCTTTGTACAACATATAGGCCGCCAGCATATACAAAATACTCGCAAAAAAGCGTTTGAGTTTGTCAACGGGCAGGCTGTGCGCGGCCTTTGCACCCAGCGGTGCAGTTATGAAACTGCACGCTGCAATCACCGCCAGGGCAGGTAGCCAGATATAGCCAAAAGAGCCCATCGGCAGGTCGTGAACATTCAGGCCGCTGATGATGTACCCGATGACATTGGCAACAGCGATGGGAAAGCCAAGGGCCGCGGATGTGGCGATGGCATTGCGCATCGCCACGTTGCACCACGTCATGAACGGAACGCTGATGAAAGCGCCGCCAGCGCCCACCAGGCCCGATAGAAACCCGATAAATCCACCCGCCGCAAACTGCCCTGCCGCACCGGGCATCTGCCGTGAAGGTTTGGGTTTCTTGTTAAGAAACATCTGGGTTGCTGAAAAGCTGACGAATAGGCCAAAGAATATCGCCAGGTAGGAGCCTTTGAGCAGGGAAAAAACACCCAGGCTACCAAAAATACTACCCGTCACAATGCCGGGTGCAAGTCGTTTGACGATGTCCCAGCGTACGCCCCCGCGCCGGTGG
>JANXTM010000037.1 GCA_025352405.1 Polaromonas sp. | reverse complement strand
GACGCTGCAGAAATTTCCCGGTGCGGCCGGGCAAAGCAGCACGCCCGGAAAACGCAAGTTGCGGCTGGCGGTGACGCCCACTTTTGCGCGCTCTATTTTGATCCCGCGCCTGCGCCAGTTCACCGAAGCCTACCCCGAGATCGATTTGACTTTGCAGGTGTCGATTCCCCTGCTCGATGTGGTGGCTGAAGACGCCGATTTGACCGTGCGCTTCGGCACCGGGCGTTACGCCGACGTCGAGCATGTATGCCTGGCCAAAGATGAGGTCACGCCACTGGCCTCGCCGGCGTTTGTGCGCGAACACGGCCCGTTTGAATCACCCGAAGACCTTGAAGGCCAGAGCCTGTTGCGCTCCCCACTTGAGCCGTGGCGCACCTGGTTTGCCGCCCACCACCTGGGCTGGCCCGAGCCAGTCGATGGCTCGCAGTTCAACGACATCGGACTGATGTGTGACGCGGCAGCAGCAGGCATGGGCATTGCGCTGATCCGCCTGAAGCTGGGCGCACCCTGGCTCGACAACGGCGCGCTGGTTCGTCTGGGCAACAGCGCCGCTTTCGCAGCCAACATTCCCAGCCCGCATGCCCACTATCTGTGCTGGCGCACTGGCACCATGGACCGCTGGGAATGCGCAGCGTTTGCTGACTGGCTGCGCAAGAGCCTGGTTTAGTGCAGATTGTCCGACGTGCAAGGTTCAAATCATGCGGTTTTCCTTGGACCGTCACTTGCTGCTGGCTTGACCTGACCAGAGGGATACACAAACCATCGCCGCGTTGAAATTCACGTTTCAGGTTAAATTTCTTCAACCGCCATCAGCCCGCTTGCAATAAAGTCAACGCTTAACCGGAGTCAGACCATGAACGCACCTGTTTCGTCACAACACAGCTACCTGCTGGAGAGAGCCGGCCGACAAGCCGAAGTGGTGGGCGCGCTGAAAGCGGTTCTCCCCGCGCACGCCTTGCTCTGGAACAACGAAGACACCACGCCCTACGAATGTGATGGTCTGACAGCCTACCGCGAGCGGCCGTTGGTGGTTGCCTTGCCGGAGAGTTACGTACAGGTGCAGGCCATTCTCAAAACCTGTCACGCCCTCGGGGTGCCCGTGGTGGCGCGCGGTGCGGGTACCGGCCTGAGCGGCGGTGCCATGCCGCACAAACTCGGCGTGACGCTATCGCTGGCCAAGTTCAACAAAATCCTGAAGATGGACCCGCAAAGCCGTACCGCAGTGGTGCAGGGCGGTGTGCGCAACCTAGCCATTTCTGAAGCTGCCGCGCAGCACGGCCTTTACTACGCGCCCGACCCGTCGAGCCAGATTGCCTGCACAATAGGTGGCAACGTCGCGGAAAACTCGGGCGGTGTGCACTGCCTGAAATATGGCCTGACGGTACACAACGTGCTGAAGGTCAGGGGCTTCACGATTGAAGGCGAGGAGGTCGAGTTTGGCAGCGACGCACTCGACACCGCAGGCTACGATTTGCTCAGCGTTGTCATTGGCAGTGAGGGCATGCTGGCGGTGACCACCGAGGTGACCGTCAGGCTCATTCCCAAGCCGCAACTGGCGCGCTGCATCATGGCCAGTTTCGACGACTTGCGCAAAGCCGGTGATGCGGTCGCTAGCGTGATCGCAGCGGGCATTATTCCGGCCGGGCTGGAGATGATGGACAAACCCATGACAGCGGCGGTCGAAGATTTTGTACATGCCGGCTACGACCTGACTGCCGCCGCCATTTTGCTCTGCGAAAGCGATGGCACCGTAGAAGAAGTGGAAGAAGAGATCGGCCGCATGAGCGAGGTACTCACCCGGTGCGGCGCGACAGCCATTGCAGTCAGCCAGAGCGAAGCCGAGCGCCTGCGCTTTTGGAGCGGCCGCAAGAACGCTTTCCCGGCATCTGGCCGCATTAGCCCTGACTACATGTGCATGGACTCAACCATCCCGCGCAAACGCCTGGCCGATATTTTGCTGGCGATTGCCGAGATGGAGAAAAAATACCAGCTGCGCTGCGCCAATGTTTTTCACGCCGGCGACGGCAACCTGCACCCGCTGATTTTGTTTGACGCGAACGATGCCGACCAGCTGCACCGCTGCGAGCTCTTTGGTGCCGACATTCTGGAAACCAGCGTGGCCATGGGCGGCACCGTGACAGGCGAGCACGGTGTGGGCGTGGAAAAGCTCAACTCAATGTGCGTGCAGTTTTCAAGCGAGGAAAACGAGCAGATGTTTGGCGTCAAGCGGGCGTTTGACAGCCAGGGCTTACTCAACCCCGGCAAGGTGATTCCCACCCTAAACCGCTGCGCCGAGTACGGAAAAATGCTGGTGCGTGGCGGCAAGATTTCTCACCCGGACCTGCCCAGATACTGATGACCCCCACGCTTTTCACTTCGCGTAATGCGCTGCACCTTGCAGGCCGCCGCTTGCCAGAGGCTCCGCTTCTGTCGCCTGTCCAAACCTGCTCAAGCAGGTTTGAAGCCGTAGGCTCCAGCCCCGAGGTGGCGAGCCCTGCTAGGGGCGGTCCGTCGCTGGGCTGACCATGCAAGCCCTGCGCGGACTGGCCTGGTTGCTGGCGTTTCAGTCCGCAGGTGAGTTGCTCGCGCGGGGTTTGTCTTTGCCGTTTCCCGGACCGGTCGTTGGAATGGTGTTGCTGCTTTTGGCACTGCGCTGGCAGGTGGTGCAAGCGCCTGTTGCAAGCTGTGCAGACTTTTTGTTGGCCCACCTTTCGTTACTCTTTGTCCCGGTTGGCGTTGGGGTCATGACCCATCTTTCATTGATCAGCCAATATGGTTTTCGCATATTAGCCGTGTTGGTGCTGTCTACGCTCGCCGGATTGCTAGTGACAGTTTTGAGTTTGCACTGGCTGCGGGACCGCAGCACCGATGCGCCTGGAAGCCCGCCACATGCCTAAATTCGTTGAGTTGTGGGTCTACCTTTCAGCCACACCCCTGTTTGGCCTGACGGCAACGCTGGTGGTGTATGCATTGGCACAAGCCGCCTATGCGCGCCTTGGCCAGCCGCCGTTAGCCAACCCGGTGCTGTGGACCGTGGTATGCCTGGCGGGCGGGCTGCTGGCCACTGGCGTGTCCTACCCGACGTATTTTGCAGGCGCCCAGTTCATTCATTTCTTACTGGGGCCAGCGGTAGTGGCGTTGGCCTGGCCGCTGTGGCAGAGGCGGCAAGAACTACGTCAGCGTTGGGGCCGTTTATTGATAGCCGCATTGGCAGGCGGTACTGCGGCCAGCGGCTCGGCGCTGCTGCTGGCCTGGGCTGTCGGCCTGCCGTTTGAAATCATGCTGTCGCTGGTGCCCAAGTCAGTCACGGCGCCGGTGGCCATGGGCATTGCAGAAAAAATTGGCGGTATTCCGGCTCTGGCTGCCGTGTTTGCAGTCATCACCGGGCTGGTGGGCGCACTGGCAGGCAAGTACTTGTTTGACGCGCTGCGCATACCGACTAACGCCAGCGGCTGGGCTGCGCGCGGCTTTGCACTGGGCACAGCGTCGCACGGACTGGGTGCAGCACGCGCCCTGCAGGTCAACGCCGACGCGGGCGCGTATGCCGGGCTGGCGCTGGGCTTGCAGGTCGTGCTGGCGTCGCTGTTGATTCCGCTGGTGGCCCGGCTGTTTTAGGCTGTCATTCCATTTCGCACCAAAAGCGAGAACAAGGCGAAGAAGCGCAGTTATCGTTTTTTATGCGAGTTGGCATCAGGCTGTTTTTACCAGCGCATTTACTTGCGCCAGCGCGGGTGCTTTGCCCACTGCACCAAACAAAATCTCACCGGCCAGCTGGCCGCCTTCTTCAATCACCAGCTTGCCATAGCGAATGGTGCCGGTGACTTTTCCGGTCGAATAGATCACCAGCTTTTGCCGCACCGTCAGGTTGCCATTGAACTCACCGCGAATCTCGGCCACGTCAATTTCAGCCGAACCCTTGAACGCGCCCTGCTCGGCGATTTGCATCACGCGGGAGTCCATGGTGGCCTCTACAAAACCTTCGACCACCAGCGTGTCACAGTCGGTGATCTCTACGCCTTTGAGCTTGATGTTGGGGCCGACCGTCAGCTTGCTACCACCTTCCGGGACGGTACTGGAGTAGGCCCCCGGCTCTGCTGATTTCGCGCTGGCCTGCACGCTGACTATCTGTGCGGCAGACTGCAGCACGCTCGCGGCACCATAGCCCTGCTGCACGCCATTCGGGCTGTGACGCAAGCTGGTGGGCTGCGTCGGGGTCTCTGTTTCGCGCTTGCCAAAAAACGGTGTTGCCATGTGACTTCCTTAAAAAGAACGAATGGTACGTCTGCAAAAAATTAAAACTACGCACATGATGCAAGAGAGGTAACGAAATTAATTCTTACATCTGCGCGCACCACGCTTTGCAAGGTGCCGGTGAGATGGATGCGCGACGTGTGCGTACAAGGCGATATAGTCGCCCGCATGGGCTACACCTTGAAGATCTTTACCGCCGAAGACGTTCCCGCATCAGAGCGCCAGCTGGCCACGCAGCGCTTTCGTGCGGCACTTGAGAACACCCTCGGCGATGCCGCCCTTGTCCTGCCCGTGTACCACGCCTGGCTCAGGTTGTTTCAAGCTTATGGAGAACACCCGCGCCCCTGGCCCATCACAGCCGCCGAACAGTTGCTGGCAGACCAGTGGGAAGCCGCCGAACTGGCTGCGACCCAGGCAGCTTTTGGCGTCAACCGATACCTGGGTGATGCAGACTTTGAGCTGGGTGCTTGAGTTGTACAGCCATTGGCCCCGGCGTGGACAAATCCTGACAGTGCGTTGCTGAATCAGCTTATGGCGGGCCCGGCGGGCAATGGTGAAAACAGTTTTAACGGTATGGCGACGCAGCCGGCCGTTCAGGCAAACCATTTCGCAGGACACGTATGCACACCCATTTCGTCACCATGCAGACCCGCCCCACTGTCGCCTTAGCCGACTATGATTTTTTACGCTCTACCTACGAGATCTTGCTGCGTGCGCCAGTTCCCAACTACCCAGCCATCAACGCCGCATTCCAGGCCCTGGAAGCCACCCATGAAAGACTGCAGGCCGCGCATGAGCAATTACGTGACGACTTGCTAAACCGCCCCATGCATTGATGAGAACCAACATGGCAACGGTCTGCCGCTGAAGCAGATCCCAGCCTGTTCACCCCCCGCCAGCAAAGCCGCATTTCCCCCAGCCGCCGTTGTATTCACCGTCACCGTCTGCTCGGCACAAAACCGGTACAAATAATGCGGCCCGCCCGCTTTGGGGCCGGTACCGCTCAGGCCCTCCCCGCCAAACGGCTGCACGCCGACCACCGCACCAATCATGTTGCGGTTGATGTAGATGTTGCCGACATGGGCGCGTGCAGCCAGCGCCTGGGCGCGTGAGTCGATGCGGGTCTGGATACCCAATGTCAGGCCGTAGCCGAGGGCGTTGATCTGGTCGATGACGGTTTCAGCGTCCTTGAGGTCGCCGCTACCCCAGCGCACGATTTGCAGCACGGGGCCGAAAATTTCATCCTTGACACCTGCCAGGCTGGCCACTTCAAAGGCCGCTGGGGCAATCAGGTTGGGGATTGCACCAATGCTTCGGCTAGTATTTTTATTTGCTACTGAATCAATAGCATTTAGCCGCGATATTTGTTGCCCCAGAAGCACTTTCGAATCATTTTTCAAACGCAGCAAGTGGCGCTGGATATTGTCAAACGCCTCTTTGTCAATCACCGGGCCAACGTCGGTGGCCAGGTCAGCGGGGTCGCCCAGCACCAGCTCTGTGGCCGCGCCTTGAATCATCTCGATCATGCGGTCGGCGATGGCTTCGTGCACGCACAGCAGGCGCAGGGCTGAGCAGCGCTGGCCGGCTGAGCGGAAGGCGCTTTGCACCACTGCGTCAGCGACCTGCTCGGGCAGCGCACTGGAGTCCACCAACATGGCGTTGATGCCGCCGGTCTCGGCGATCAGCGGCACCATGGGTCCGTCTTTGGCGGCCAGGGCGCGCTGGATGATTTTGGCGACGAGGGTCGAGCCGGTGAACACCACACCGGCCACCTGTGGCGCAGCAACCAGCGCGGCACCCACGGTGTCGCCGGGGCCGTGCATGAGCTGTAGCGCGCCTTCAGGCACGCCCGCTGCATGCAGCAGCCGCACGGCTTGCAGCGCCACGCCGGGTGTTTGCTCGGCGGGTTTGGCCAGCACGGTGTTGCCAGTGGCCAGCGCCGCCGCGACCTGACCCATGAAAATCGCCAGCGGAAAGTTCCACGGGCTGATGCAGACCCAGACACCGCGTGCCGTCAGGCGCAGCTCGTTGGTTTCACCGGTCGGGCCGGGCATGGCGATGGGGGCCATGATGCGCTCTGCTTCGTTGGCGTAATAGCGCAGGAAGTCCACCGCCTCACGCACTTCAGACACCGCATCACCCCAGGTTTTAAAGGCCTCCTTGACGAGCAGGGCGCAAAACAGCGGCAACTGCTGCTCCAGCGCGTCGGCGGCAGTGCGCAAGATGCGGGCGCGCGCTGCCACTGGTTGTTTACTCCATTTTTGATAGCTACTAGCCCCCGTATTAAATGCCGCAGCGGTCGATTTCACATCAAACAAAGGCACATTGGGCACAGCTGTAGACAGCCAGGCGGAACGCAGGGGCGCACGCATGGTTTCAACCGTCAGGTCCAGGCCGCTGCTGTTTTTGCGGGCCGTGCCAAACAGATTTACCGGCAGCGGCAGGGAGGGCTCAGGCTCCAGCCGCAGGGGCGAGGTGAGCAGCAAGTCCATGCCCACCGACTCGTCTGCCAGCTGGTGCACAAACGAGGAGTTGGCGCCATTCTCCAGCAGGCGGCGCACCAGGTAGGCCAGCAAATCGCGATGCGAGCCGACCGGGGCATAAACGCGGCAGCTGATCAATGGGTTTTTAAGCACTTCACGGAAGATGCCTTCGCCCATGCCGTGCAGGCGCTGCAACTCGAACGGCACGGCATTTCTCGAGGCCATCTGCAAAATCGCAGCGATCGTCCCGGCGTTGTGCCCGGCAAACTGCGGGTATACCGCGTCGGGTGCATCCAGCAGCGCCTTGGCGCAGGCCAGGTAGGACACATCGGTGTGGTGCTTGTGCGTGAACACCGGGTAATGCGGCAGGCCGAGTTCTTGGGCGCGCTTGATTTCGGAATCCCAGTAGGCGCCCTTGACCAGGCGGCACATCAGGCGCAGTTTGTACTTGCGGCCAATGGCGATGACGTGCTGGATCAAATCCAGCGAGCGCGTCTGGTAGGCCTGCATGGCCAGGCCAAAGCCTTGCCACGCGGGACAATGCTCGGCAACTTTGGCGGCCAGGGCTTCAAACACGTCGAGCGACAGCTCCAGCCGGTCGACCTCTTCGGCATCCACCGTGAGGTTGATGTTGGCAGCAGCGGCCAGCTCGCACAGGCCCCAAACCCGCGGCACCAGCTCGGCCATGACGCGCGCGCGCTGGGCATCTTCATAGCGCGGGTGCAAGGCGCTGAGCTTGATGGATATGCCGTCATTTTGCTCAGTGCGGCAGTCTTTACGGGCACCATCAGCTATTGATTTAATAGCATTTGTGTAGCTAGCCAGATAGTTGAGAGCGTCATGGTCAGTGCGTGCGCCCTCACCCAGCATGTCGTAGCTGAAGCGCAAATTGGCCAGCTTTTTTCTGGCGCTGGTGGCTTCGTTCATGGCCTCGTTGATGGTCTGGCCCAACACGAACTGGCGACCCAGCAACTGCACGGCGCGTAGGGTGGCGGCCACCACGGTACGAGCACCGATTTTGTTGAACAGACCGGGCGATTCCACGCCGGCTTCATCAGACGAGGGCAGAAACTTTTTCGACAAGGCGATGGCGCTGGACGACAGCCGGGCTAACGCCTTTCCGTCATGACTGCCGCTGCCATCAAAATCAGCGCGGCCGAGCTGGTCGGCTGTCAGGGCAATAGCGGTTTCTGCATCGGGCACGCGCAGTAGCGCCTCGGCCAGGCGCATCAGGGCCAGGCCCTCGGCGCTGGAGATCGGGTATTCCTTGAGCAGGCTTTCCATAGCCCAAAACGGGGGCGGGTTGGCGCGTACGGCCTGCACCCAGGGCTGTGCTGACTGTGCAGCGGCAGCCCAATCCAAAGCGCCGCTCAAGCCACTCAAGAGATGGGACACCACCCCTGCTTCTGGCTGGTAGGGAAAGGGCAGGCGTTGGGTCTGCTGGGAAAGCTGAAAAGGGGCGCGCATGTCAAACTCCAGAAAATAATGACGAATGCACTAATGGTGGCTTGAATAGCAGTGAATTTCCCGCTAAATTTAAACGATTAACAAAACAATTCACTACCCATGCAAGAAATAGCACCAGAAATAGACCGTATTGACCTGCGTATCCTGAATGTTTTGCAGCGCGACGGTCGCATCTCCAACCTCAAACTGGCTGAAAGCGTGGCCTTGTCACCCACCGCCGTGCTGGCGCGGGTGCAGCGCCTGCAGCGTGACGGCTTCATCCTGGGCTATGAGGCACTGCTCAATCCGCTCAAGCTGGGTGCCGGGATGATGGTGTTCGTTGAGGTGTTGCTGGACCGCACCACACCCAATGTGTTTGATGCCTTCAAGGCAGCAGTGCAGGTACACCCTGAAATCATGGAGTGCCATATGGTGGCGGGCGGTTTTGATTACCTGCTGAAAACCCGCATGGCCGACATGGCAGCCTACCGGTCATTTGCCGGCACGGTGCTGTGGCAGCTGCCCGGCGTGCGGGAAACGCGCACTTACGCAGTGATGGAAGAAGTCAAAAACACCACACAGCTGGCGCTGGGCGTATAAAAACAGCCATTGTCAGCCGTCGTGAATACCAGCACACTATATTCAAGTCCCCCTGGAGGGGATAAATAAGGCGGGTTAAAAACACTTACAGAAAGAGGTACCTCGATGACGACAAAACCATGGCTGGTTTACGGCGCACTGCTGCTGGCCGCTTGCAGTTTGAACGCCCGCGCCGCAGAAGTTGGCGTAACCGGCGGTGAAATCCGCATTGGCCAGTTTGCCGCACAGACCGGCCCCGCAGCCGAACTGGGCAAGCGCATACAGCTAGGAATTTTGGCGCATTTCAGCGCTGTGAATGCGGCCGGTGGGGTAAATGGCCGTACGCTGAAGCTGGTCTCACGCGATGACGGCTACGAGCCCGAAAAAGCCGCTGCAGCCGTCAAGGCACTGATTGAAGAAGACAAGGTGTTTGCATTGATTGGCTCCGTCGGCACGCCCACCACGCTGGCGGCAATGCCCGCCATCAACGCGGCAGGCATTCTACTGATTGGCCCGTTCACTGGCGCGCAGGCGCTGCGTGAACCATTTAACCGCAACCTGTTTCATGTGCGGGCCAGCTACTTTGACGAAACCGAGCGCATCGTGCAGCATCTGAGCACGGTGGGCGTCACCAAAATTGCAGTGTTCTATCAAAACGATTCCTATGGCAAGGCCGGTCTCGAAGGAGTGATCAGGGCGCTGACCAAACGCAATCTCAAGCCGGCGGCTACCGTGACAGTTGAGCGCAACAGCATTGACGTAGCCGGCCCGCTGGCAGAAATTTTGAAAGCGGGGCCAGAGGCCGTGATCCAGATCAGCGCCTACAAATCCTGCGCAGCACTCATCAAACAGGCGCGGGCCAAGTCTTATGGCGGTCAGTTTTTTAATGTGAGTTTTGTCGGCTCCAAGGCGCTGGCTGAAGAACTCGGCGATGCCAGCACCGGCGTGAGCATTTCCCAGGTCGTGCCTTTCCCGTACATCCCGTCATCGGCCATCGTGCGCGAATACCAGCAGCGCATGGTCGAGGCGGGCAACAAGGACTTTGATTTTTCCAGCATGGAGGGCTTTCTGGCCGCCAAAGTGCTCACTGAGGGGCTGCGCCGAGCCGGCACAAAAGGCCTGACCCGCGAGAGCCTGATCACGGCACTGGAAGCCTTGCGTGACTACAACATGGGGGGATTCACCGTCAGCTACGGTCCCGGTAACCATGAGGGGTCTCGCTACACTGACATGACCATCGTGGGGCGCAGCGGCAAGTTCATGCACTGACCTGCACTGCCAGGTGCCGGCACAGGCAAGCAGCTGACAAATAATCGCCACCGGCTCACATCAAACCACCAGGAGGCATGATGAATTTACGCAAGATTTTGGCGCTGGTCACGGCGACAGCGCTGGCTGTTGCTGCCGCTTCGGCCAGCGCCCAGACCATGAAACCGGGCTTGTGGGAGATGATCAACAAAATGGGCGGCAGCCCCGAGATGGATCAGGCCATGGCGCAGCTGCACCAGCAAATGACCAATATGCCCCCTGAGCAGCGCAGGATGATAGAAGACATGATGGCCAAAAAAGGCATGGGCATGGGTGGCGTCTCTCCCGGCGGTATTGTCGTGAAGGCCTGCATCACCAAGGAAATGGCTGAGCGCAACCAGATGCCCATGCAGCACAGCGGCGACTGCACCAACACCATCAGTGACGCAACCAGTACCGGCATGAAAATAAAATTTACCTGCACCAACCCACCGTCCAGCGGGGAAGGGCAATTCAGCTTCATGAGCGACCGCGCCTACACCATGAAAATGAAAATCAGCACACCGGGTCAGGGCCGGTCACAGATCACGACCGTAGATGGATCTGGCAAGTGGGTGACCAGTGAATGCGGCAGTCTCACCCCGATGGCTGCACCCAGAAAATAAGGCGCGGCGCCATGCAGGCATGAGGGCAATCTAGGGGTTGCCTAGCGGCTGCCAAAAATCGCCGTGCCTACGCGCACCATGGTGCTGCCCGAATGAATCGCGGCTTCAAGATCGGCTGTCATGCCCATCGACAAGGTATCCATGGGCGATGCCAGCACACCTGACTGGTTGATCTGGTCAAACACGGCTCTGGCTTTTGCGTGCAGGGCACAGGCCGCTTCAAAATCAGCAGCAGGCTCGGGAATGGTCATCAAGCCGCGCAAGCACACGTGCGGCAAGCCTGCAACCGCCTGCACCAGTGCTGTCAGCTCGGCCGGTGTCACACCTGACTTGTTGGTACCACCGTCCAGGTTGACCTGCAGGCAAATGTGCAGGGGCGGCAAATGCGGCGGCCGTTGCTCGCTCAGACGCTGCGCTATTTTCAAGCGGTCAACCGACTGCACCCAGTCAAAGTGCTCGGCGACCAGGCGTGTTTTGTTGCTTTGCACCGGCCCGATGCAGTGCCACTCCAGCAGGCTGTCCAGTTTTTGAGGTTGCGCAGCCTGCCAGGCGCGCAGGGCCAGAATTTTCTCAACGCCTTCAGCAATGTAGTTTTCACCAAAGGCGCGCTGACCACCCTCCACAGCCGAGATCACGGCCTCAGGCCCGAATTTTTTGGACACCGCCAGCAGGCGAACGTCTGCGGGGCTGCGTCCGGCGGCCACGCAGGCGGTCGTCATTCGGTCACGGACAAGCTGGAGGTTACGAACAATCATGGTCATAATCCAACTGTAAACCGAGATTGAGGGCGCTTTCGGCTCTTGCTCAGCTTTAAGGATTTTTCGGGATGGACATTACCCAGCTGCTGGCTTTTAGCGTCAAAAACAAGGCCTCCGATTTGCACTTATCAGCGGGTTTGCCGCCAATGATCCGGGTACACGGCGACGTGCGCCGCATCAACATCGACCCGCTGGACCACAAGCAGGTGCAGGCCATGATTTACGACATCATGAACGACACCCAGCGCAAAAATTACGAGGAGTTTTTGGAGGTTGATTTCTCCTTCGAGATTGACGGTCTGGCGCGCTTTCGGGTCAATGCCTTTAACCACAACCGTGGTGCAGGTGCCGTGCTGCGGACAATTCCTTCAAAAATCCTGTCCCTTGAGCAGCTCAACGCGCCCAAGATTTTTAGCGACTTGGCGCTCAAGCCCCGCGGTATGGTGCTGGTTACCGGCCCCACCGGTTCTGGCAAATCGACCACACTGGCAGCGATGGTTAACTACCTCAATGAAACGGAGTACGGCCATATTCTTACGGTTGAAGACCCGATCGAGTTTGTGCACGAGTCCAAAAAATGCCTGATCAACCAGCGTGAAGTTGGCCCGCACACCTTGAGCTTTTCTGCAGCCCTGAAGTCGGCGCTGCGCGAAGACCCCGATGCCATTTTGGTCGGCGAGATGCGCGACCTGGAAACCATCCGTCTGGCCATGACCGCCGCAGAAACCGGACACCTGGTATTTGGCACACTGCACACGTCAAGTGCCGCCAAAACCATTGACCGGATTATTGACGTGTTCCCGCCCGAAGAAAAAGAAATGATCCGCTCGATGTTGTCCGAATCGCTGCAGGCCGTGATCTCGCAAACGCTGTGTAAAACCAAGGAAGGCAATGGCCGGGTCGCCGCGCACGAGATCATGATCGGCACCAGCGCCATCCGCAATTTGATTCGTGAGGCAAAAGTGGCACAAATGTATTCGTCGATCCAGACCGGCAGCAGCGTGGGTATGCAAACGCTGGACCAGAACCTGACCGATCTGGTCAAACGCAATGTTATTTCTGTGGCCGAGGCGCGCGGAAAATCCAAGATCCCGGAAAACTTCCCGGGCTAGATGATGCGCCCCCACGCTTTCCCACTGCGTGTGGACGCTGCACCTTGCAGGCCGCCGCTCGCCAGAGGCTTCGCTTCTGGAGCCTGTCCAAACCTGCTCAAGCAGGCTCGGAGCCGCAGGCTCCAGCCCCGAGGGGGCCACTGCGCCTGCAGCCCGGCAAAGCCGGTTCTGCGGCCCCTGCTTGCGAAGTCGGGAGCTGTATTTTTTAACATTACCAACGAAATAAACGCGTTTTTGATAACTGGCGTTTAAAATCGGAGCTGCAAATGGAACGCGACCAGGCCAGTAAATTTATCAATGACCTTTTAAAGCTGATGATCAGCCGCAACGGGAGCGATTTGTTCATCACCAGTGAATTTCCGCCGGCCATGAAGGTCGATGGCAAGGTCACCAAGGTATCACCTCAGCCGCTCAACGCGGGCCACACCATGGCGCTGGCACGGGCCATCATGAACGACAAGCAGGCCGCCGAGTTTGAGCGCACCAAAGAGTGCAACTTTGCCATCTCGCCGCCGGGCGTCGGGCGCTTTCGGGTGAACGCGTTCATCCAGCAGGGCAAGGTCGGCATGGTGATGCGTGTGATCCCTGCAGTGCTGCCGACCATTGACGGGCTGGGGGTGCCGCAGATTCTCAAGGAAGTCGTGATGTCCAAGCGCGGCCTCGTGGTTTTGGTCGGCTCTACCGGCTCGGGCAAGTCCACCTCACTGGCGGCCATGGTGGACTGGCGCAATGAGCAATCGTACGGCCACATCATCACGATTGAAGACCCGGTAGAGTTCGTGCACCCGCACAAAAACTGTGTGGTACCCAGCGTGAAGTGGGCCTGGATACCGACAGCTGGGACGCCGCCCTCAAAAACACCTTGCGCCAGGCTCCCGACGTTATTTTGATGGGCGAAATCCGTGACCGTGAGACCATGGAACACGCGATTTCCTTTTCCGAGACCGGCCACCTGTGTATGGCCACGCTGCACGCCAACAGCGCCAACCAGGCACTGGACCGGATCATCAACTTCTTCCCCGAAGAACGCCGCGCGCAACTCCTGATGGACTTGTCACTGAACCTCAAGGCGATGGTTTCGCAGCGCCTGATTCCCAAGCAAGATGGCAGGGGCCGTGCCGCAGTGGTTGAAATCATGCTCAATACACCGCTGATTTCAGACCTTATCTTCAAGGGCGACGTATCAGAAATCAAGGAGATTATGAAGAAAAGCCGCAACCTCGGCATGCAGACATTTGACCAGGCGCTGTTTGACGCCTTTGAAAACAACATCATCACTTACGAGGATGCACTGCGCAATGCCGACTCGGTGAATGACCTGCGGCTGCAAATTAAACTTAATTCACAGCGTGCAAAATCTGTGGATCTGGCAGCCGGCACCGAAAACTTTGCTATCGTTTAAATATCGAATCTCAACACTTTTTAATAACTCAATATGTCCAGCACCAACACCAAAACATACGAATCCGTTCCAGCCCAAAAAGTCGCCTTCCTGGGGCTTGGCGTCATGGGCTATCCCATGGCAGGGCATCTGCACCTGGCGGGCCATCAGGTCTCAAGCTACAACCGGACTGCTGCGAAATCAATAGCATTTTGTGCAGAGTATTTGGGGGCTACACATGGTTTAACGCCCAAAGCGGCGGTTGCTGGCGCAGACATCGTGTTTTGTTGTGTCGGCAATGACGCTGATTTACGCAGCGTGGTGCTCGGCCCGGATGGCGCATTGGCCGGCATGAAGCCCGGCGCGGTGCTGGTAGATCACACGACCGCCTCTGCCGATGTGGCACGCGAGTTGTATGCAGCGGCTCGGGCGGCTGGTCTGCAGTTTGTCGATGCACCTGTGTCGGGTGGCCAGGCCGGCGCGCAAAACGGCGCCCTCACGGTGATGTGCGGCGGCGATGCGGCGGCGTTTGAATTTGTCAAACCTGTCGGCATGGCGTTTTCAAAAGCCTTCACTTTGATGGGTGACAGCGGTGCGGGCCAGCTCACCAAGATGGTCAACCAGATTTGCATTGCCGGGCTGGTGCAGGGCCTGAGCGAAGCCGTCGCCTTTGGCCAGAAAGCCGGGCTGGACGTGAACCAGGTATTGGACGTAATCGGCAAAGGTGCGGCACAAAGCTGGCAGCTTGATAACCGCGGCAAAACCATGGTGGCCGACAAATTCGACTTCGGCTTTGCAGTCGACTGGATGCGCAAGGACTTGGGTTTGGTGCTTGATGAGGCCAAGCGCAACGGTGCACGTTTGCCTGTCACAGCGCTGGTGGACCAGTTTTACGCCGACGTGCAGGCTTTGGGCGGCCAGCGCTGGGACACCTCAAGCCTGGTCAAAAGGCTAAGGTAGACCGCAGACGCTCAGCGTTTGGCAGCTGGCAGCAAGCGGGCCAGTTCCTGCTCGCTGATGATCTCGAACATGCGCACGACTTTCTGCACGCCAGGTGTGCTGCGCGCCACCTCGGTGCCACGGTCCGCCTCGCGCTGCGTGACGCGTCCCATCAAGTAAGTGGTGCCGCGCTCTGTGACCACCTTGAAGGCATTGGCCGACAGGTCGCGGGCGTCGACCAGCGTGGCCTTGACCCGGCCCGTGACCAGCGCATCAGACGAGCGCTGGGTCAAGGTCGAATTGCCCATGATGGCCAACTCATTGACGATAGTGCTGACGTTTTCAACACCCGCAACAGTTTGTTCAATCTGCTGCTTGTCCTGCGCACTGGCCACTTCTCCCGTCAACAACACTTGTCGGTTGTAGCTGGTCAGGTTCACATGGCTACGCTCGCCCAGCGCGCTCCTAAGGCGACTGAGCGCACGCAACTCGATGCCTTCGTCTTCAAGCTGCGTGCCGGACGTGCGGCGGTCAGTGGCGATCAGCGCCCCACCGCCCACTGCGCCACCCAGCAGCAGCGGCACACAAGCCGTCAGCGCACCCGAGAGCAGCGCCGCGGCGCCCACCGTCAAAGCCAGTCGCTGCAGGCCACGGGGATTCACACTATGTTTCATACAGAAGACTCCTGATCGCCAAGTAATTGGGTATCAACGCCATCGCAGATGCAATGCAGCACCAGCAGGTGGACTTCTTGAATGCGGGCAGTGCGCTCATGCGGCACGCAGATGTGAACATCGGTTTCACGCAGGGCGTGGGTCATTTTTCCGCCGCCCCGGCCGGTCAGGGCCACCACCGTCATATCGCGCTCGTGAGCCGCTTCAATGGCAGCCAGCACGTTGGCGGAGTTGCCACTGGTGCTGAGCGCCAGTAGCACGTCGCCTGACCCCCCAAACGCACGCACCTGCTTTGAAAAAATGACGCTGAAGTCGTAGTCGTTGGCAATCGCGGTCAAGATGGAGCTGTCGGTGGTCAGCGCAATGGCCGCCAGCTCGGGCCGCTCGCGCTCGTAACGGCCCACAAACTCGGCTGCAAAATGCTGCGCGTCCGCCGCCGAG
>JANXTM010000008.1 GCA_025352405.1 Polaromonas sp. | reverse complement strand
AATCGTGCAGCCTGCCGCCATGGCATGGCCACCAAAACGCAGCAGCACACCGGGCTGGCGCTTGGCCACAAGGTCAAGCGCATCGCGCAAGTGAAAGCCGGGAATCGACCGGCCCGAGCCTTTAAGCTCATGCGCTTTGCCAGGTGCCTGGCTGGCGGCAAATACAAAGGTTGGGCGGTGCAGCTTGTCTTTGATCCGCGAGGCGACGATACCGACCACGCCTTCGTGAAAATCACTATCGAAAATCACAATGGCGGGCGGTGGCTCGTCATCGGTATCCAGCATGGCGTCGGCGGCCAGCTGGGCTTGTTCGCGCATGCCGGTTTCAATGTCACGCCGCTGGCGGTTGATGCCGTCAAGCGTGCGGGCGAGTTCATCTGCCCGGCCTGCATCGTCCGTCAACAGGCATTCGATACCCAGCGTCATGTCGCTCAAACGCCCGGCGGCGTTGATGCGCGGGCCTACCGCAAAGCCAAAGTCAAAAGCGGTTGCCACGCTGGCGGTGCGGCCAGCAGCGGTAAAAAGACTGGCCATGCCGGCTGGCAAATGCCCGGCGCGGATGCGTTTGAGGCCTTGGGCGACCAGGCGGCGGTTGTTGGCATCGAGTTTGACCACATCGGCCACCGTGCCCAGCGCCACCAGTGGCAGCAATACATCGAGTTTCGGCTGCGGGGTGGTGCTAAACACGCCACGCGCACGCAGCTCTGCCCGCAGGCCCAGCAGCACATAAAACATCACGCCAACGCCCGCCATGGCTTTGCTTTCAAACGCGCAGCCGGGCTGGTTGGGGTTGACGATGACGTCGGCGTCGGGCAGCAAAATACGGCCATCGCTCAGGGCTGGCAGGTGGTGGTCGGTTACCAGTACCTGCATGCCGAGCGCCTTGGCGCGCGCCACGCCGTCAAAGCTGGCAATGCCGTTATCGACGGTGACCAGCAGGTCGGCCCCCAGGGCTTTGACGCGCTCGGTGATTGGTGCCGTCAGGCCGTAGCCGTCGACCACCCGGTCGGGCACCAGGTAGGTCACGCTCCAGCCGGGCAACGCGGCGCCCAGCAGCCGCAACCCGCGCAGCGCTACCGCGCAAGCGGTGGCACCGTCGCAGTCGTAGTCTGCGACCACACATATTTTTTGACCAGCCGCCATGGCGTCTGCCAGCAGGCTGGCCGCTGCGGCGGTGCCCAGCATATCGGCCGGGCTCAACAGCAGCGCCAGACCATCGTCCAGTTCATCGGCTGAGTGAACGCCGCGTGCGGCATACAGCTGGGCCAGCAGCGGGTGCACGCCCGCCTGCTGCAAGGCCCACTCGGCTCGGGGTGGGACGGTTCTGACTTGAATTTTCATGGGCTAGGTGCGGTTTACTATTATTTTTATAGCTGCAACAGCACATCCAGAGCGCTGCTTGGCTTAAAAAAGTTTCTGGTTTTGCTGAGCAGGCTGGGCGCAGACGTTTCAAAAGTCAGCGCCTGGCTTTCGCTGCACAGCGACAGGCGCACGGTCTCGCCCGCCGCCTGGCGGGTCAGCAATGCGGCAATGTCGCCAGCATCCAGCGCCGCCCAAGCTTGGGCATGGGCCACCCAGTCGGCCGTAAAAGCGGCTTGCGCCAGGCCTCGGTTGATGCGAATGTCTGGCAGGGGCGTGGTCGGGGCTTGTGCCAGCGCGCCCGTGCCGCTGAGCCAGAACGAGTTGACCGTTTGCAGCCGCTTCATGCCGCGTTCGTCATTCAGTGGATGGGTGTACAACAGCATTTGCATCTCGTTTTGCAACAGCTTGAGTGCTTTGGAGCCGGGCAACCAAGGGCCCACGTTACGGCCCATCACGCGGTCCAGCGACGCGGTCGGCAAAAGGCGAAATACCTCGCCCGTAGCCAGCCAGCGGTCAACAGCGGCAAAGTGCAGCACGATGCCTTCGGTTTCAAAGTACGGCTGCATGGCCGCCAGCAAGGTTCGCGAGTCGGCTTCGCTCAAACCCAGTGCGGCCGGATCCGTCAGTGTCGCGTGCTCGCGGCCCATGGCCCAGTGGCAGGGCGTGATGAAAGCCCAGGATTTTCCGTGTTGGTCTTGCAGACCTGGGGTTTGACTGGCTTGCAAAGCTGCCCAGGGGATGAGGCCATCGGGCATGGCTGCAAAGCCTGATAAGCCCAGTGCTTTAGCCACTACCCGTTCGGGTGGCGTCGACAGGGATAAAGCCTGTATGGCCAATGGTTCAAGCAGTTTCATGCCCTGCAGCAATCGGCTCAGGTTTTTCAGGCCGCCCTGCTTGCCACTGGGCAAGGCTTTCATGGCTTGCAGCCACGCGTCACCGCTGCAACTGGAAAATGGAATGACAAGGTGGGGCGATTGGGCTGCGGGCATGGAACCATTGTCGGGGATGCCACAATCGCCCGATGCAAATTCCCTACGAATTGATTTTGGGCTGGCGCTACACGCGCGCAGGCCGGGCAACGCGCCGCAACGGGTTTATTTCGTTCATTTCTGGCGTTTCCATGCTGGGCATTGCGCTGGGTGTGGCGGCATTGATCATTGTGCTGAGCGTGATGAACGGCTTTCAAAAAGAGGTGCGAGACCGCATGCTGGGCGTGATCTCGCACATCGAGGTGTTTGCCCCCAGTAACGCGGCCTTGCCTGACCCGCAAAAAACCCTGGCCGAGATCAAGGCCAACCCCAACGTGGTGGGTGCTGCAACATTTATAGCAGCCCAGGCACTGCTGGCGCGTGGTGAGGACATGAAAGGCACCATCGTTCGGGGGATTGACCCGGCGCTGGAAGGGCAGGTGACTGATCTGGCTGCAACATCAGGTCCCACGCTGGCCAGGCTGGTTGCGGGCGAGTTTGGCGTGGTGCTCGGTGGCGAGCTGGCGCGCGCTATGGGTGTGCGTGAGGGTGATGTGGTTACCCTGATTGCCCCAAGCGGTCAGGTGACCCCGGCGGGCGTGGTGCCGCGGCTCAAGCAGATGAAAGTGGTCGGCACCTTTGATTCTGGCCATTTTGAATACGATTCGGCGCTGGTGATGATGCACCAGGACGACGCCGCCAAAATCTTCAGGCTGGAAGGCCCAACCGGTATACGCATCAAGCTCAGGGACCTGCACCAGGCGCGCGAAGTGGCAGTGGAGTTGTCCAGAACGCTGAGCGGCGACTTGCTGATTCGGGACTGGACGCGGCAAAACAAAACCTGGTTTGCCGCTGTGCAGCTTGAAAAACGCATGATGTTCATCATTCTCACGTTGATCGTGGCGGTGGCGGCGTTCAACCTTGTCAGCACGCTGGTGATGACCGTAACCGACAAGCGCGCCGACATCGCGATTTTGCGCACACTGGGCGCAAGCCCCAAAAGCATCATGGGTATTTTCGTGGTGCAGGGGGCGATGGTCGGCGTGATTGGCACGCTGGCCGGGCTGCTGCTGGGCCTGGGTATTGCGCTTAACATCGATGTGCTGGTGCCCGCGCTGGAGCGGCTGCTCAACGCCAGCTTTTTGCCCAAAGACATCTACCTTATCAGCCGTATGCCCAGCGAGCCACAGTACAGCGACATCATGCCGATTGTCGTGATTGCGCTGATTCTGGCTTTTTTGGCCACCCTATACCCCAGCTGGCACGCCAGCCGGGTGAATCCGGCGGAGGCGCTTCGCTATGAGTGAGATCGTTTTACAAGCTACTGGCATTACCAAGCGCTTCATCGAAGGCCGTCTGGATGTCACGGTCCTGCAAGGCGTAGACCTGCAGGTCAATACCGGTGACACCATCGCCATTGTTGGCACCTCTGGTTCTGGCAAAAGCACGCTGCTGCATCTGATGGGTGGGCTGGACGCACCCACTGGCGGCCAGGTGCTGCTCAAGGGGCAGAATTTGGCCACGCTGTCGGCAGAACGCCAAGGCCAGTTGCGCAACCAGTACCTGGGTCTTGTCTACCAGTTTCACCACCTTTTGCCTGAATTCAGTGCCCTCGACAACGTCGCCATGCCATTGTGGATTCGGCGTATGGTCCCCGTAGATGCTGCCAAGATAGCTACTAAAATGCTAGCAAGTATGGGTTTAAAAGACCGTATTCACCACCGCCCCGCCGAGCTGTCGGGCGGCGAGCGCCAGCGCGTGGCGATTGCGCGTGCGCTGGTCACGCAACCGGCCTGCGTGCTGGCCGACGAGCCCACCGGCAACCTTGACCGGACGACCGCTGACGGTGTGTTTGAGCTGATGCTGCAGCTTGCGCGCGACCAGGGCACCGCCTTCATCATGGTCACGCACGACGAATCGCTGGCAGCGCGCTGCAGTCGGCGCTTCAGGCTGGTGGAGGGGCGCTTGTCGGCGTGGGTTTGATAACGTGCGATATCACGCCTCTGACCGTCTTCCGAAGACGTCGGATTTTACAGGAAGCCGCTGTAAATAGATTATCTGATAAAATGATTTTCATATTTTCAAAGGTATCTGCATGAGTGTTGTAGCCTTGACGGTGACTGAGTTTTCGCGTGGTCTGTCAGATTTTTTGAGCCAGGTTCAATACCAGGGGCAGTCGCTGGACATTCAGCGCGGCAAGCGTGTGGTCGCACGGGTGCTGCCAGCGGTGGCTACCAGCGGATTTCCGATTGACCAGCTGGATGACTTCCTGGCCAAAGGCCCGCAACTCAAGGCCTCCGAGCGTCAGTCCATGGCCGAGGATTTGGGTGCAGTTCGCACCGGGTTGCTTGTGCGAAATGATCCATGGGCTTAGTGATTGATACGGATGTTTGGGTGCTGGCTGAAAAATCCAATGGAAAGCTCGATCTGGCTCGCTGGGCACACTACGGCGGCGCTTACATGAGTGCCATCACGGCCAGTGAGCTGCTGGTGGGCGTTGAGCGTGCCAATACAGCACAGCGCAGGGCCCAGCGCGGCGCATTCGTAGAAAACCTTCTTTCATCTGTGCCCGTACTTGAGTTTTCAATGCCTGTGGTACGAACGCATGCCCGTATGGTTGCCGCGTTATCGAAAAATATGACTGCGGGTGCACACGATGCACTGATTGCTGCCACCGCGGTGCACCATGGGTATGCGCTGCTGACGCGTAACGTTGCAGACTTCAGGATCTTTGCGGGGTTAAAAGTTGAGGCATTTGCAGAAGTGTTTGCCAAGTGACAGACCACTACACCACACTCGGCCTGAGCAGCGCCGCCACGCTGGCCGACATTAAAAAAGCGTTTCGCCAGAAAGCGTCTTTTTATCATCCTGACAGAAATGCAGCGCCTGATGCGGCTGCGCAGTTCCGGGCGGTGCAAGAGGCTTATGACGTGCTGATTGACGTCGGCAAACGTCAGGCTTATGACGACAACCGCCGCCGCAGCCTGCTCGACAGCCCACTGGACACCGCCCGCGAGATTTGGATGGGCTACTTCAAGCCGATTATTTAGCCGCTTGCCTTCCTTCCTTTAACAACGCTTTTTTGCCCCCAATTACCAAGGCGGGGCAGATAAAGAGCCCGGCAAACATGAAAAACTACGCTGAATGACTATTTCCCCCTTTTTCCTCGACCTGCGCTCGGCCTACCAGTCTGAGATAGACGATTTGACGTTTGACTCCGAAGGGCGCGACGTGCTGCGCCAGCGACTGGCTGACAAGCGCAAGGAAATCAGTTTTCTGGTCAAGATGATGGAGCTCAGCCCCGAGATGGTGGCGGTGATTTTTCACAAGGGTTTCAGCTTCAGCCTGCCGGCCGTGATGGACCATTTGCTCAGCCATGAAGCTGATGAATTCCCGGAATGGAGCAGCCTGGCAGATGGCATTGTGTTGACGCCCTGGGCACAAAGCCTGGCCGATGTCGTGCTGCAGGAGCCCGGTGGCGAGTGGTTCTTGACGGTTGCTGCAGGCCTCGAATACATGGCTGGTAAGCCTGGAATGGCACCCGCTGCGCAAAGCGATGATGCCGACGACGACACCGATGAAGACGGCGATAGCCCGGACGAGTTTGACCGCGATGACAACGGCGACGAGCAGGGCGATGGCCAGGCCCGCAAGGAGGCCGGCGACGACTGGATGGTCGAGCAGGGTTTTGACCGCAAGGACTAAATGATGACAAACCACCTCGCCCTGATCACCAAAACCCAGACCCTCATTGCAGCAGGCGACATCGTCGGTGCTGAGGGCGCACTGGTCGAGCTGGCCGACGCTGAAGGCGACGCCGCCCTGATGGTGGTGCTGGCGCAGTTGCCCGCCAAAGATATTTTGGCTGTCATTCGCGAATACGACAACTCCAAAGAATCGGTCATCAATCTGCTGGTCACACCCGAGCAGTTTGCGCGTGCGGTGGTCATTGAAAAGCAGTACAAGGACCTGACCCGTACGCACTTGCGCGGCATGGTCAATTCCATCATTTTTCGGGATGATGCAGACCCGATTGAATTTCTTGAAGCCATTGGTGACCTCGACGGAGGCAGTGATGCGCTGGCCGATTACTTTTCTGAAAAATGGAGCCGCATCGAAGCCTTTGCCCGTACCGGTACGTTTGACGCGATGGAAGACCATGGCGAGATGCTGTCGCAAACGGCTTTGCTGGCCTCGGCCTATGCACGGCCACAGCTTGAGCAAGACGAAGTCGCTGACCAGGACTGGATGGAGCTGGCGTGGATTCTTCGCTACAAGCTGCCCGACCTGTTCATTGAAATGCTGATGGTGCTGCGCGCCAAAGCCAGTGCGTTTGAGGCCGCTTTTGAGAGCGACGAAGCGCTTGAAGAAGACGACGGCAAGGTAGAAACCGGTGACACCGACCGGGGCCAGGCTACCCCAGCCAAGCGCGATTCTGACGAAGAGTCGGCTATTTAAAAGCATCTCCCCACCGCCATGTCTTCAGAGCCATCCACTCTTGCGTCGTCCGTTTCGCTCTACGATGCACGGCCATTTTTTGAAAAAGCGCTGCAGTACGGCGTTCAGAACTGCATCGTCGACCAACACAAGCTTGATGCTATTTGTGCTGATGCGCCCAAAGGGATGGTGCAGATTGCGCGTTATTTTGGCACCGAGTTTTTGCGCCCGGAGCTTGAAAAAGCCAGGGATCGCTTGGTGAATCTGGTCAGCCTGTATCTGGAAAGCTCTAGCGGCGGCGATCTGCGGCAAGCCGCCGAGTCGCTGCGCGATCATTCATTTTTGTCCCGCTCCAAGGGCGGCTCGGACATGCTCAAGGCGCTGATCGCCATGCCGCAGAACAGCCACTTTGGCATGAATGAGCGCGGTGGTTTCACAGATGACCACATCCCGCTGTTGGCAAAATGGTCCCTGCGCAGTTTGCCTGATTACCAGGCCGAGCTTGCCGAGCGCAGCCAGGTGACGCGGGTGATGGACGCGGCGATTTGGCTTGCTGACAGGCTGGGCATGGACGCCTCCGAGCTAGAAGAAGCTGGCAAAGATGCCGAAGCGGTCATTCGCACAGCATTGCTGGTAACGGCCTGTGGCCGCAGCGAAATGCCTGACTGGGTGGCCTTCGAAAAAATGGTGGCTGCCCTGCGCAAAAAAGTCGCTTCCCAGCCGGTAGGGTTTAAGTTCCAGCTGCCCAAAGTATTGTTCAAGGGCCTGCCTGAAGACCTGGTTACCGTGGTCGCATCGGTGCAAAAGTCGGTGGTGGTTGATTTGCCAAAAATACTTGATCCAGCCCTGCCTGCCCGACGGCTTTTTGACCAGACACCAGCCTTCATGGGACGGTATTTCTGGGTGGAAGACGGCCTCAGTGAAGTGGACAACCATGACCGCGAGGCGTCAAGTGCCTGGCAAAAAACCACCGGCGGCAACAGTGATGACGGGACCTTGCTGACCTTGTTTTTGTCTGTGGCTGCAAGTAGTAAACCGCAATCACTGCTCACAGAAAAAAGCGCCGGCACGCTGATCCGCAAAATACAAAAATCAGGCTTGAAGCCGGAAGTGACGGAGCAATACATTCTCGCCCACGCCCCCGCGCAGTATCAAAACGACTACCTGCAACTGTGGATCAATTTTGTTGAAGAAGCACAGCAGATTCTGTTGAGCGATTCAGTCCATGCCTTTAATGACGCGGTGGCTTTGCTGCGCCGTGAATGCAATGTGAAATAAGCGTGGGATCTGTTCAAAGAATCCGGTTAAACCAAGCCAGTGACAGGCCTGCTGACAGCAACGCCAGCGCCGCAGCAACCAATGCCAGAATCCCCGAAATTTCGGTTTCTTTTTTAACCACCGTCAGGCGCGAGCTGAGCGACTCGTAGACTTTTTTCAAATCAGTAGCCGTACCTGCGTAGAAGTACTCGGCTTGCGTGTTGCGGGCAATGCCCTTGAGGGTTTCTTCATCCAGCTTCACGCGCATCGACCAACCTTCAAACCCTATAGTTTCGCCGTCCACCGTGCCGATGCCTACGGTATAAATACGCACCCCGCGGTCAGCGGCCACTTTGGCGGCATCCATCGAATCAACCCCCGTTGTACGCTGGCCGTCGGTTAATAAAATAATAGCGGCAGATGTATAAGAGCCGGGCGCTACAGGCACAAAAAGTTTCTTTTCTTTGCCGTCTTTGCCCTCCCTGGCGGATTGGTCAATCGCCACGCCGCGCTGGCGGTCCCGGCCATACTGCATGGATGCGAGGTCGATGCCGGCATCGGGAAAAAGCTCGGCCATCGACACCACAATGCCGTTGCCAATAGCGGTACCGCGCTGCAGCTGGAACTTGTCAATGGCGGCAACCAGATCTTCCCGGCTCAGGGTGGGCGGCTGCACCACAGAAGCTGTGCCTGCAAAAGCCACAATACCGACCTTGATGTTGCGCGGCAGCTCTGCCAAAAATGCCTTGGCGGCTTCCTGTGATGCAACTAGCCGGTTGGGCTTGACATCGGTGGCGCGCATGCTGCCGGATACGTCCATGGCCAGCATGATGGTTTGCTGGTCTGACGGCAAGGTAACCACTGCAAATGGGCGGGATGAAGCCAGCAGCATGGCGGCAAGGGCCAGCAAAAAAAGCACTGGAGGAATGTGACGCCGAACGCTCTGGCCTTTGCCCATGGCCTCCCGCACGATGGACAGGCTGGCATATTGCAGGGCGTTTTTTTTCTTGCGCCGCAGCAGCCAGACATACAGCAATACCAGCAGCGGCAAGGCCAGCAATAACCATAGAAACTGGGGCCACAAAAACGTCATGGTGTGTTCTCTCAAGCGGCTTGTTTCAGGTGTTTCGGCAACGCGCCGCCCGCCGACGCCCTGCTGCGCCGTTTGCGCAAATCCGTAAAACGCATCAGCGCACTGACGAGGTCATCGTCTGTTGACAGCTCCAGCGTATCAACGCCAGCGCGTGCCAGCGATTGCCGCAGGTCGGCTTCACGCTGCGCTGCAATGCGCGCAAAGCGTTTGCGAAACCCTGTGTCGTGGGTGTCTACCAGCAACTGCTCGCCGGTCTCGGAATCACGAATCGGTATCAGGCCGAGATCGGGAAGTTCAAGCTCCAGCGGATCAGTCAGGCGCACGGCGATGACTTCATGCCGCTGGGCGAGTATTCCGAGGGGCTTTTCCCAGCCTGTCTCACTGATGAAATCAGAGACCACAAAAATGGTTGAGCGCCGCCGCACCATTCGGGCTGCAGACTCAAGCAGTTCATGCAGGCGCGTGGGCCCGGTGGTGGCTATGGTGCTGCTTTCGGGTCGCGTTTGCAGGGTGTGCAGTAATTGCAATACATGCTGCCGGCCACCACGCGCCGGAATCACGGTGTCCACGCCCGCGCCGTACAGCATCGCGCCCACGCGGTTGCCGTGGCGCGTGAGCATGCGCGCCAGCACGGCAACAAATCCGCCTGATACCTGACGTTTGCGCTGCTCGCCCGAGCCGAAGTCCATGGACGGGCTCAGGTCAAGCAAAAACCAGGCGTTCATTTCGCGGTCTTCGGTGAACACGCGTACGTGCGGCATTTGCAGGCGCGCGGTGACGTTCCAATCGATGTGCCGGACATCGTCGTGGTGCTGGTACTCGCGCAGGTCAGCCAGGTCCATGCCTGCGCCGCGCATCAGGGTACGGTAGTCGCCTTGCAGCAAGCCATCCAGACGGCGAAGCACAGTCCACTCCAACTTGCGCAGGAGTTGCTCCGCACTGCCTTTTGCGACAGGTTCAGGCTGCGAGCTTTTCATGGGCGAGGGGTTTTGCGGGGGGCGGATTCTTCGCCATGATTTTGTTGACCACGGCATCTGCGGACAGCCCTGCAGACAAGGCCTCATACGACAGCACCAGCCGGTGGCGAAGCACGTCGGGCACAAGGTCGGTCATGTCTTCCGGCAAGGCGTAGCTGCGTCCGCGCAGCATGGCAAGAGCTCGGGCACCTTCAGTCAGGTTGATGGTGGCGCGCGGGCTGGCCCCGAAGGTAATGAAGCGGGCCAAGTCCTTGATCCCGTGCTTTTCGGGGTTGCGCGTGCTTGACACCAGACGCACCGCGTACTGCACCAGGGAGGGGTCAACATACACGCGGCGGCATTCGGGCTTGCAGTGCCGCCAGCTGTTCGGTGGTCGCCACACTGGAGACCGTGACCGCAGGACCAGTGACCCGCTGAACGATCACAAATTCTTCCTCGTCGGTGGGGTAGTCCACCAGCACCTTCATCATGAAGCGGTCGACCTGCGCCTCGGGCAGCGGGTAAGTGCCCTCGGTTTCAATCGGGTTTTGCGTGGCCATGACAAGAAAGGGCGATGGCACCTTGTGGCTCACACCAGCAATCGTGACCTGCCTTTCCTGCATGACTTCGAGCAGCGCGCTTTGTACCTTGGCGGGTGCGCGGTTGATCTCGTCCGCCAGCAGCAGATTTGTAAAAACCGGCCCGAGCGAGGTGCTGAAGTCACCGGTTTTCTGGTTGTAGATACGTGTGCCGATCAGATCTGCAGGCACCAGATCCGGCGTGAACTGGATGCGCTTGAAGTCACCCCTGATGGTGTTGGCCAGTGTTTTGACTGTCAGCGTCTTGGCCAAGCCAGGCACACCTTCGACCAGCAAATGGCCCTGCGCCAGCATGGCGACCATCACACGCTCTAAAAAGCGGTCCTGGCCGACCACCACGCGTTTGACTTCGTAGAGGATTTGCTCCATGAGCTGGGCGGTGTCTTGGAGGACGTCAGTGCTTGGGTTCATGGTTGTTTAAATAAAGTGGCCAGATTCTAAAAAGGTGGCATGCCCGCTGCCGATGCAGCGTTTTCAATCGGCACCGCAAACGCGATGCCCACAAACGTACGCTGCTGGTTGGGGTTGTAAATGGCAGTGACGATGCCCACTACTTCGCCGTCCATGGTGACCAATGGCCCGCCGGAATTGCCGGAATTGCCGGGATTGGCGGCGGCGTCAAATTGGATCAGATTGCTCATTTCCTGCTGGCCTTCAGGTGAGCGAAAGTTGCGCTTGAGGCCCGACACAATGCCGCTGGATGCAGACGGGCCAATGCCAAACGGATAGCCCACCGCCATCACCTGATCGCCGGGCCGGAGATCTGCTGTGGAGCGCATGGTGGCGGCAATCATGTCGTCAGGTATCTGGTGAGCTTGCAACACAGCCAGATCGTTTTCGGGTTGCACGCCAGTGATGGTCGCGGTGGTTTCCAGCCCGTCAGAAAAGGTGATTTTGATGGTTTCCGCACCGCGCACCACATGCAGGTTGGTCAGGATGATGCCTTTGTCGACAATCACCACGCCGGTGCCAACGCTGCGCTCGCCGTCTTTGCCGTCCTTGTCTTTGCCCATGCCCACCACCCGCACCACCGAGGGAATGATGGTCTCATAGGCCTTGGCTGCAGCCGACGGGAGCGGTGTGGTTTCCAGCGTTTTTAAAACCGCCGCATTGATGTCTTCCTGCGTCAGTTTGCGCGGGCCTTGCTGTAGCGACAAAGACAGACTGATGCCCAGCATCAAGGCCATCAAGCCCAACACGGCCCAGAGCAGGTACACGTTATGGACAGACAAATGTCTCCCCAAGCGTGACAAACGTTTTGAATCAGGCCTTAATTCGGGGCCTGGGACAACAGCTTCCTGGCCCAAAGGGGCAGGGCGGACTGAGCTGCTGTAGAGGGCTGGCCTTCGCATCCGGTCACCTGTGAAATGATTGACATCGGGAGAAATCAGGAGAATCAGAAAAATCAGGGGCAAAGGCAATGGAATTACCTTCACACGGGAATAACCGTATCACGATTTGTGCATCCGTGCACGCCGTTTGGCTATCCTGCGGTGCTTGCGCCAGCGTTCGCCAGTAGGTTCAGGCGGCCTCACCAGTACGTGGTTTGCGCAGCAATGAAAGCGCCAGTCCCGCTGAAGCCAGCATCAAAAACAGGCTGACAGCATTGAGTACGGGCGTGGCTCCCTCACGCATGCGTCCATACATCATGACTGTTAGGGGCGCATCTGAGCCGACCAGCATCAGCGTGGTGTTGAAGTTTTCAAACGACATCAAAAACGAAATTGCAGCAGCGCCGATCAGGGCCGGTTTGAGGGCCGGCAGCGTGATGGTCATGAACACCGCTACCCGTGAGGCCCCCAGGTTGTAGGCCGCTTCTTCCAGGGTGATGTCAAAGCGTTTAAGACGCGCCGTGATGACCAGCGTAGCAATCGACACGATGTAGGAAAACTGTCCCAGCACCACCAGCGGCAGGCCGGGGCGTAAAAAATCCAGTTCCAGGCCCCACACGTCATCGGCAAACTGGGCCATGCGGCTGGCAAAAGCAAGAATCGAGATGCCCAGAATCACCCCCGGAATGACCAGCGGTGCGAGCATCAGCAAAGACAGTACCTGCTTGCCCGGAAACCGGGCTCGCTCTATTAAAAAAGCGTTGGTCGTGCCCACCAGTACCGCCAGCAGCGTGACCCAGCTGGCCACCACCACGCTGGTCCACAGGCTGGCCAGCAGGGGGCGGTCAAAAAACAGGCCAGTACGACCGGCGCGGTGCGCAAAAAACCAGTCCAGTGTCAGGCCACGCCACGGCGGCGCAGGGTAGGGCGCATCGTTGAAAGCAAACACCGCCACCACCACCAGCGGTAAAAACATGAAAGCAAAAAAGGCCAAGCCGTAAGCCGCAGTGCTCGCACGCAGCCAGGCGGGGCGGGGCAGGGACGCTATCATGAACGCTGCATCACTTCGCCAAATTTTTGACCGGTGAGTTTCAGGCCCAGCCAGACAATTGCGGTAGACAAGCCCAGTAACAAAAAGCCGAACGCCGCGCCCTGCTCCCAATTGAAGCGGGTGATGAACTGTGTGTAGATCTGTTCTGTAAACCACAGTGAGTTTTTACCACCCAGCAAGGTTGGTGTGAGGTAGTTGCCCAGCGTAAGCATGAAGACCACAATGCAGCCCGCCAAAATCCCGGGTGCTGCATGGGGAATCACGATCTGCCGCAATATCGATGGGCCACTGCCGCCCAGGTCATATGCCGCCTCGATCAGTGCGTCATCCAGGCTTTCAAGTGCGCTGATCAACGGCACCACCATGAACAGCATTGAGGTGTACACCAGGCCCACCAACACTGTGGCGTCTCGGTAAAGCAGCTCAACCGGTGTCTCCGTAAGGCCCAGTTGCACCAGCACTGCGGGCAGCACGCCTGACTCGCGCAGCAAAATCATCCAGCCCAGCGTGCGCACGGTTTCGCTCACCCAAAAGGGAATCAGGCACAGAACCAACAGCAGTGTTTTGGTGCGGCCGCGTACCAATTTGGCAATTGTCCAGGCAATCGGAAACGCGAGCAGCAGCGTCATGACGGTGGCCAGAATCGACATGGCGGCCGTGCGTAAAAAGGTGTGCCAGTACAGCGGCTCTTCAATAAACGTTCGGTACTGCGCCATGCTGAACTCGTACTGGCGCGGCGCAACACGCTGGCGCAGCGACAGCACGGCCAGGTCAAGATGTGGCAGCACAATCAGGCCGACCAGCCAGAGCAGTGCCGGGGCCAGCAACAAAAACAACATCAGCCTGACCTGCAAGGTGGTCGCGGTCGACGTGTTGCGTATAAGCGAAGTTTTAGCTGCCATGCGGACCCGCGCAAGCAAAGCACACGGCGTGCAGCGGGTCAAAACCGAATGCCACGGTTTCACCGACGCGCAGGTCGGCAAAGCGGCCAGTTTGTGGCAACGCAATCCGGAATTCTGCGCGGCTGAAAGCCTCACGCAGCAGCACGGCCGAATTGGCCCCGTCAAATAGCAAGCTTTCGACTTGACCCGTGTAGCGAACATGACCCGTCTGGTCTTGCGGCAATTGAACT
>JANXTM010000320.1 GCA_025352405.1 Polaromonas sp. | reverse complement strand
GGGTCTTGCCAGGCATGTGGGTCGGTCTCTGCGTGGGTGTGGCCTTTGTCTGCATGTAATGTGCGGGCGGTAATTCCTTGTGACGCGACCACGGTCTGGCCTTTGTAGCCTGAGGCTTTCACAAGCTTTTGCGCCCATGGTTCAAAGCCCAAACCGTTAATGACCAGTAGCCGGGTTTGCAGCATATTTTTGGCATCGAGTGGTTTGGGTTCAAACACATGGGTGTCTTCGTCAGGCCCGACCAGCGTCGTAACCACAACTCTTTCGCCGCCCACCACGCGCACCAGGTCCGCCAGGATGCTAAAGCTGGCCATCACGGGCAGCTTGTCGGCCGCCAGGCTGGCTGTGGTTGCCGCGCACAAGGCCAGCGCAGCCGCATACGGACGCAATTTTTCAAGCAATGCTTTCATGAGGTCCGTTGGAAGTAAAAAGTTATTTCAAGCCACGCGGTGCGCGGTGGTGAGATGGCGCGGCAGCCAGCCACCGGGGGCGACCAGCAGCGACGCAACATAAAGTGCACCGGCGCAGCCGATGATGGTCGGTCCAGACGGCGTATTGAAGTGGTAGGACAGCAGCAAACCGGCGTAGCCCGCCAGCATGGCTTGCAGGCTGGCATTGACGAGCTGGGCCGGCAAACTGGCGTGCCAGAGCCTGGCGGATACGGCAGGCAGCATCATCAAGCCCACGGCCATCAGCGTGCCCAGGGTTTGAAACCCGGCCACCAGGTTCACGACCACCAGCATTAAAAACCCCTGCTGCCAGCCCCAATGCCGCCAGTTGCCCAGTCGGCCTGCGCTGGCTTTCCCGGTGGCGCTCAAAAATAGCGGGTCAAAACTTTCCAACACCAGGCCTCGATACGCTGCGGCCAAAGTCACCACACTCACGCTGGCAACGCTGGCCACCAGCAGCAAGCCGGGTGTGTCGACGCCAAGCGCGCTGCCAAATAAAATGTGCAGCAAATCAAGCTGGGTGCCGTGGCCGGATATCAGCGTCACGCCCAGCGCCAGTGCCACCAGGTAAATGGCAGCCAGGCTGGCGTCTTCTTTCAACGCGGTGGAGCGGCTGACGAGCCCGGCAAGTGCGGCTACCAACATCCCTGCCAGCACGCCGCCTGCGGCCATGGCCGTCAGTGACAGCCCGCACAGCATGAAGCCCATCGCCACGCCGGGCAGGATAGCGTGGCTGAGGGCATCGCCGAGCAGGCTCATGCGCCGCAGCGTTAAAAAAACGCCCAGTGGCGCGGCGCTAAGCGACAAAGCCAAAGTCGCAACCAAAGCGCGGCGCATAAACGCAAACTCTGCAAATGGCGCGGCCAGCACGCTCCATGTGCCCTGTAGTAGGCCGGCATTGACGCTGAAGCTGGCATCCATCAAAAGGCCGCCTGCAGCGCTTGGGTCTGGTCCATTTCGCAAACTTCAGCGGCTTCATCCCAGGCTTCTGCCATGGTTCTGGCGCGCCCTAAATTTGTCTCGGTCATCACCTGCGCGGTGGGGCCGTGTGCCACCAGTTCACGGGCCAGCAGCAGGGTCTGCGGGAAGTGCGCACGCACCTGTGCATCGTCGTGCAGCACGGCCACCACTGTGCGTTGTTGCTGGTGCCATTGTTTGACAAGCGCCAGCAGGGCTGAGGTGGTTTTGCTGTCCATGGCGTTGAAGGGCTCGTCCAGCAAAATCAGGTCGGCGTCTTGCACCAGCAGACGGGCAAAAAGCATACGCTGCAGTTGCCCGCTGGACAGCGAGCCGATGGGACGTTGCCCAAATCCACCCAGCCCCACCGCGTGCAGTGCGCTGGTGACGCGTGCCAACGCCACCGTGCCGACGCCGCCCCAGGCACCTTGTACGGGCCAGCAGCCGAGCAGCACGCAGTCGTGCACGGTTATCGGAAAACCGCGGTCAATTTCCGTGAGTTGTGGCAAATAGGCAATTCGCTCCCGCAGCGCTGCCACGCTGATACGTCCGCCTGACGCGGGCTGCAAACCCATGATGCTTTTGAGCAAGGTACTTTTACCTGAGCCATTAGGCCCCACCACCGCAGTAAGCGAGCCGTGCAGCAGCCGCGCGTTGATGTGGTGTAGCGCCGGGTGCTGGCGGTAGCTGACCGTGAGGTTCTCGAAGGTAATCAAGGGGTTTCCTGTGGCGCTTACTACGGCATTTACCACGGCGCAGCTTCAAGTTGTGCCCAGGCAACCGCCAGCCACAGCAGCACCAGCGCCGGAACCACGGCCACAACGCGCAACCAGGCGGGCCAGCCCAGTACGCTGCCGAGGTTTTTAAAGCGATCTGGTTTCATAAAGTGCATGGGAAAAAAGTAATCCGCGCCGAAAAACCGGGTGGACGGGTCTTTACAAAGCAGCATTGTTAAGTGACACAGAAAAGTAACAAGACTTCTTCATAATGCAACCTTATTGCAATATATTCTATATGCAACCAAGTTGCGTTAACTAAGCGGCGTTTGAAAAGTTAAAAAAATATGGCTGTTCCCCCTTCACTTGGCGACCTTCAGGCAGACCCGATTGATGCGCTTTTGACCGCCCACAGCCTGCGGCGTACCAGCGCCGCACGCTTGGTTCTGGGTTGGTTACTGGCGCACCCTGACACCAGTTACACCCATGCACAGCTTCAAACGGCGCTGGTAAGCAGCACCGAGCTGGCACTGGACCGCGTCACGCTGTACCGTTTGATTGACCGCCTCACGCAGGTCGGTTTGCTGCTGTGCAGGGTCGATGCCAGCCGCGTGCGCCGCTACCAGGCCATGCCCACCAGCGTGCATGCGATTGCGCACTTTGAATGCCAAAGCTGCCATCGCGACAGCCCGTTAAATGGCGCACTGTCGGGCGCGCTGCAGGCCAATGATCTGGAGCGGGCGGCGCAAACTGCGCTCGCGGCCCTGAAGGCACTCGGTTATCAGGACATGCGCATGGATTTTGCCGTGCGCGGGGTGTGTGTGGACTGTTCGACGGGCGTGACGGCATGATCCGCACGCACCAGCTGGCCTACAGCTACGCCGCCGGCGCAACGCTGCGATTTGAAGACACGGACGTGCCGCAGGGCGGTGTGCTGCTGCTGCGCGGTGCGTCGGGCTCTGGCAAGTCCACCTGGCTGGCGCTGGCGGCTGGTCTGCTGGCAGCCACCAGTGGCGACATCACCGTATCTAGCCAGCCGCTCAAGGCACTGGGCAAAGTGGCCGGCGACGCGTGGCGGGCGCAAACCATTGGTTTTTTGCCACAAAAACTGCATTTGAGCGCCGCGTTGAGCGTGCACGACAACCTGGCCATGGCCCAGTGGGCTGCCGGCCATGCCCAAGATGAAAGCCGCATTGCCGAAGCCTTGGCCGCACTGGATGTGCAGGCGCTGGCCAGCCGCAAGCCGTCCCAGCTGTCGGGCGGACAAGCCCAGCGCGTGGCGCTGGCCCGGGCGGTACTGCTTAAGCCCAAAGTCATTTTGGCGGACGAGCCCACGGCCAGCCTGGATGATGATTCCGCCGCAGCGTCGCTGGCCTTGCTGCGGGCCACAGCCCTGCGTGAAGGCGCGACGCTGGTGATTGCCACCCATGACGCCCGCGTGAAGACCTTTTTTAGTGATGAAAAAGGCATCAACACCATGGAAATCGGGGGGCTATCGCTATGAAAACAATAGCGTTTGCATGGCGTTACCTGTGGTCAAGACCACTGGCTGCTGCGCTTAATTTACTGCTGCTCAGCCTGGGGCTGGCCTCGATCACGTTTTTGCTGCTGGTCAGCCACCAACTGAACAATGCGTTTGAGCGCGATCTGGCTGGCATTGACGTGGTGGTAGGGGCCAAAGGCAGCCCGATGCAGCTGATTTTGTCAGGTGTTTTGCATCTTGACGTACCCACCGGCAATGTGCCGCTGGCGGCCGTCAAGGCGCTTGAGACGCACCCCCAGGTTGCAAAAGTCATCCCGATCAGCATTGGCGACAGCTTTCGTGGCTACCGCATTGTGGGCACGACCGGCGAGTACCTAAAACATTACGACGTAAAGGTTGAGCAGGGAGCCACGTGGACGCAGCCCATGCAAACTGTGATCGGTGCGCAGGTGGCTCGCCAGACCGGACTAAAGGTAGGTGACCGCTTTGCCGGTACCCACGGCTTGGGCGGTGGCGGCGACGTGCATGAAAAAACGCCCTATACCGTGGTCGGCATTCTCGCCAGCAGCGGCACTGTTCTTGACCGCCTGCTACTGACAGCAACCGAGTCAGTGTGGAAAGTGCACGAAACCGACACTGCGCTGGACGAAGAAGACCAGAAAATTCTCGAAGAAGAGCGCGAAGTGACTCTGGCGCTGATTCAGTACAAAACACCGCTGGCCGCCGTGACTTTCCCGCGCTTTATCAACACCACCACCGAGATGCAGGCCGCAGCGCCAGCGCTCGAAATCACGCGCCTGTTGAGCATGGTGGGCATAGGCACTGACGTGCTGCGGGCTTTTGCCGGTGTGCTGCTGCTGACGGCGGGTTTGAGTGTTTTTATCGCCTTGTGGAGCGCTGTGCGGGAACGCCGCGCTGACCTGGCGCTGCTGCGCATGCTGGGCGCGCCACCGCGCAAGATTGCCGGGCTGCTACTGGTCGAAGCGCTGTGGCTGGCGCTACTGGCAACCGTGCTGGGCGTGCTGGCCGGGCAGGGCGTTACGGCCTTGATGGCCTGGGC
>JANXTM010000248.1 GCA_025352405.1 Polaromonas sp. | reverse complement strand
CCAAAAGCCACAGCCGTCCCTACACGTCGGATGACAACCCCTTCTCAGAGGCGCAGTTTAAAACGCTCAAATACCGTCCTGACTTCCCCGAGCGCTTTGGCTCCATCGAGGACGCCCGTGCTCACTGCCAAACCTTCTTCGCTTGGTACAACGACGAGCACCGCCACGGCGGCATTGCCCACATGACACCCCACAGCGTTCACTATCCTTGCACCCTACAACTTTTATACGGCACACATGACGTTCAAATCAATTTTTGCAGCTTTGCTGGCGAGCAGTTTGTTCATAGTCGGCTGCAGCGACTCTGCACCGCCGGCTGCAACAGCCAAGCCTGCCGCTACGCCGGTGTCCATTGCCGCTATTACCGCCGGGGCCAAGGGTTTCACGGTGGGGTCGCCCATGAGTGCCCGAACGGTGTATGTATTTTTTGATTCCCAGTGCGGACATTGCGGGGCGCTCTGGTACGCAGCCAAACCCTTGAAGTCGCAGGCAAAGTTTGTATGGATACCGGTCGGTATTCTTAACGCTGCCAGCACCGCTCAAGGGATTGCGTTACTGGCCGCCAGCGACCCTGCTGCCGCTATGGACGCGCATGAGGCATCGATGATGTCCAAGAGCGGCGGTATGTCGGGTGCAAGCGGCACAGACGAAGAAAAAGCAACGATCAAAAAGAACACCCAGCTGCTGACCAGCTTTGGCTTTGCATCGATTCCCACCATTGTTGGCACGCACGCAGAAACCGGCGTACTGGTGACGCGTGAAGGTGCCATGCCAACGGCGGCATTGGCCGGCCTGCTGGGCCTGCAGGTGCCAGCGGGCACGCCAAACACGCCGTAGCCTGCGGTTTCACGCTGTGAACCCTTTTTATTGATCTTCAATCAAAGTTGAGCCCATAGTGTCAACGTCCAATCGATGCCCACAGCCCGTATTACTGGCAGGTTCGGCACTGCGACGTCCGAATCGACGCTCGACCTGGGCGCTACGAAGTCGATCTGGCATGGATAGACGCTGACGCTGGACGAGCCTATTTCCGGGACGTCCGGCAAATAAAGGTCAGCTCATGGTTGAGCTTCAAAGCGGCGGACACTTTAGCGGCAGCACCCTGACAAGGAGAGACGTCGACGAATGACTGTCGTTCCTGCCGACCATGCGACTGGCTTGCGGACGTTGAGGGTCAGTTCGCCCTGGACCTGCATTGCTAGGATTTATGCCAGTCGTCTTTTAACATCCGCTGGCACCCCGCCAGGATGTGCTGTTCTGCTTCGCGGGCCGCATCAACTTTGCTACCGGCCGCGATAGCTTCATAAATGCGGCGGTGTTCGTTTTGTGATTGGCGCATGTTGCCTGCGCTCTCGAAGTTTTGTCGGCGAAAAAGGTGTAGTTCCTTCACGAAGTCGGAGTAAACACGAGCAGCCCTTTTGCTGCCGCAAAGGGCAACGACGGCAGCGTGGAACTCCAGGTTCAATCGATAGTACAGATCGCTGTCCGATGCTTGCGCCGCGGCATCCATGCCTTGAAGCAGCCTCGACAACTGCTCGACGTCCCTCGTGGAACGCATTTCAGCCGCCATGCCGACGATGAACCCGAAGACGATAGCCCGTAGCTCGGAAATCTCGACCATCTCACCGACTGTCAGTTCACGAACGTACACGCCGCGGTTAAGCACTGGGCTGACCAGGCCGAAACCCGTAAGGATGCGAATCGCCTCACGCACCGGCCCCCGGCTGACCTTAAGCCTGGCAGCCAGCGCAACCTCGTTTAAGCGCTCGCCAGGCTTGACTTGGCCGGAATAGATCATTTCTTTGATGCACTCTGCGACCTGAATCGGCAGACTCTTGTCCGGCTTGCCGACTTGGTCAGTGTCGTCGTTAATCCTACGCGCGGACCGTAGTTCTGGAACTGTCGCCATGCTGAGCCTTTGGTCTTCACGGGATTAAAACAGAAATCGAGGGATTACCCTGGGGCTAAATGCGTCAAAGTGGCTACACTTTGCAAATAAGTGACTTCACTTCTCAATGCTGAAGTCCATCATATATCCCGCAACTCCACAAATGTGATGCAAGCTGTTAAAACTCAAGTCAAGTTGCCGAGGATCGTCGTTATCGGCGCAGGCGGAACTATCAGCACACGCAGCGGCTTGGGTTCGCTCGACATGATCAATTACATGGCGTTTGGCACGACACTGATCGTCGACGAAGTGCTCGACGCAGTGCCAGAAACAAAGCAGTACGCGGACCTGCGACCAGTACATTTCAGCGCTACATCCTCCACAGCCGTCACCTATTCCGATTGGCGTGCGCTTGTACAGTTGATCAGTAACTTCGAACGGGACCACGGTGAGGTTGATGGGTTCGTGCTGCTTCATGGAACCGGTACGTTAGAGGAAACAGCTTACTTCCTGCATCTTTGTCTCAAGACGCAAAAGCCTGTCGTTGTCACCGGTTCACAGCGACCCTTGGGAGCAATTTCTTCTGATGCCCCTTTGAATCTGGTGAACGCGGTCCGCGTTGCTGGTAGCCCAGACGCGCAGGGTATGGGTGTTCTGGTTTGTCTGAACGACGATATCCACGCGGCGCGTGATGTCACCAAAGGGTCGACTTCACGGCTGCACGCATTCTGTACCCCTGACTTCGGCATCCTTGGCGAGGTTAATGGGGATGGCGTGAATTTCTACCGGCGTTCCCTGAGGAGGGGCTACCCCGCTACGGAGTTCAACGTTGATTCATTGACAAAGCTCCCCCGGGTCGATATTGCCTACTCCTATGCCGGTGAAGATGGGGGCATCGTCAGTGCTCTCGCCGCTGCTGGTGCCAAGGGCATTGTCATAGCGGCGTTCCCGGGCGGGCGACTCTCGCCTGGCCAAAAAGAAGCATGCGTGCATGCGCTGGGCTTGGGGATTGCGATTGTCATTGCAACACGGGCGGGGTCGGGACGCGCGCATGTGGCCCAGGATCTGCTCGGCTGCGGGATGGTCGCGGCCGACAACCTTACCTGCCAGAAAGCCCGCATTCTCCTGTCGCTGGCATTGACTGTTTCGCATGAAAAGTCAGTCATCGAACGGATCTTCAGACTTTACTGATTACCCCTAGAAAGAAGTTCATGATCGATTTTTCACGACGCTCGCTTTTGATTGCCCTGACCAGTGTGGTTTTGGCAGGTCCTGCCCTGGCGGTTTTTCCGGAGAAGCCCATTCGGATGATCGTGCCATATCCTGCGGGCGGACTCACCGATATTCTTGCGCGCTCCATCGCAAATGCGATGACTTCCAGCAGCGGTCAATCCGTGATTGTGGACAACCGGGGGGGCGCAAACGGCGCCATCGGCACCCTGGCAGCGTCCAAAGCAACGCCGGACGGTTACACCATTCTGGTCTCCAACACTGACACCCACGCGATCAACCCGGCAATTTACAAGCACCTGGCGTACGACCCTGTCAAAGACTTCGAGCCTGTGAGTTTATTTGCTCGAGTGCCTTTCGCCTTGGTCGTGGGGTCGTCGAGACCAGAAATCACGGACTTTAAAGGTATCGTCGCCGCGGCTAAAGCCAAACCGGGCAGCCTGACTTTTGCGTCTTGGGGCAACGGCAGCACGTCCCATCTTGGGATGGAGCTCGTTAGCAGGGAGGTTGGGCTGCAACTCAGTCACATTCCTTTTTCTGGTCAAGCCCCGGGCATTCAGGCCGTGCAAGGAGGGCATGTTGACGCAATGATCCTGCAGCCGGGTGGTGCAGACTCTGCGGCCCGGGGGGGCAAGGCCAAAGTGCTGGCAGTTACCTCCGACAAGCGGCTGGCCATCATGCCCAACACGCCAACTCTGCGTGAACTCGGTATAAATCTTGTTTTGGGGAATTGGTTCGCGATCCATGCGCCTAAAGGTACTCCGCCCGAGGTTGTCCGCAAGCTGCATCAGCTTACAGAGGAAGCACTGCGCGACCCAAAAGTCGTGGAAACGTTCCTCGCTCAGGCGGCGACACCAGAGTCCTCGCAGCCCGAACAACTGGGAAGCTTCGTTCTGTCGGAGCAAAAGCGATGGGGCTCTGTCGCGCGGGCCATGAACGTGAGCTTGGACTAGTGCGGGCGCACCTTTTCGATGTCACCTTAAAACTGCACGGAGAAGTTAAATGACGATGGCCAAGACTGACGACGGTGTCGACCTGTACTACGAGGTGACCGGTAGCGGCACACCCATTGTGTTTATCCACGAGTTTGCAGGGACGTCACAGAGTTGGGAAGCACAGGTCCGGCACTTCAGTCGTTGGTATACGTGTATTACCTTCAATGCGCGTGGCTATCCACCTTCGCAAGTGCCTGCCGGCCCGGAATCTTATTCACAGCAGCGCGCGGTGCTGGACGTGTTGGCCGTGCTCGATCACGCCGGGGTGGATCGTGCCCACGTGGTGGGACACTCGATGGGAGGCTTTGCCGCCTTGCATTTTGGTCTTCATTATCCGGATCGCGCGCGCTCATTGTGCGTGGCAGGCGCTGGTTACGGTGCGGAGCCCGACAAGCAGGCGTTATTCCGCCAAGAGACACGAAACACTGCCGCGATGCTGATGGAACAAGGCATTGAAGCATTTGCAATGAAGTACTCCAGGGGGCCAACACGCTTGTCGTTCGAGCGAAACGACACGCGAGGTTACGCGGAGTTCCAGAAAATACTGTCAAGGCAATCGGCATTGGGATTAGCCAATACCCAACTCGGAGTGCAGCTTCACAGACCTTCGTTGTACGCACTGAAAGATGAGCTGGCGAAGCTCAGGTTGCCCGTACTGATCCTCAACGGCGACGAAGATACGCCCTGCATCGGGCCCGCGCTCATGATGAAAGTGACGATTCCATCGGCCATGATGAGCGTCATCCCAAACTGTGGGCACACCGTCAATCTGGAAGCCCCAGATGAGTTCAACAGGATCGTGGGTTCTTTCATCCACCAAGCCGACGCTGGCCGCTGGCCGGTACGCTCATATGCATTAGCAACGGACCAAGCGACTGGAATGGCCTAGCTCGTTTCGACAAGTCCTGCTGAAGGGCAACGTTGAGACGCAACGCGCGTGGTCAACATGTCGAATTGGCTGTCGAACCGGCTCTTCACGGACAGCAGCAGACTCGTAGGGAATTTATCTTGTGAAAATTAGACTCGCTGAAAATTTCAGGGCGGTTTTTTATGCGCCTTTTTATGCTCTGAAAGCCCTTGATCTGGCTGCCGACGAAGGTATTGAGCTCGAATGGTTGCCTCCAGGCTCACCAGGCGGTGCTATTAAAGATGTCAAATCTGGCGCTGTTGATGTGACTTGGGGAGGGCCCATGCGCGTGCTGAAAGACCGCGACAACTCACCGCAAAACGGCACCTCGCTACTTTGTTTTGGTGAAGTGGTCGCCCGGGATCCTTTTTACCTGGTGGGAAATGCCGAGCCTAAAGGCTTTAAGCTTGCTGAACTGGCCACAACCCGATTGGGCGTGGCATCCGAGGTGCCTACACCATGGCTTTGCCTGCAGGCCGACTTGCGCGACCTCCAGGTTGACGTTTCAGCCATGCTCAGAGGAAATCTTGTCAACTCAGGTTTGAGCATGCCGGAGCAACTGTGTTTCCTCAGGGACGGGAAGCTAGACATTGGCCAGCTTTTCGAGCCCTACGTCAGTCAGGCTTTAGCCGAAGATAACGCAAAAATTCTTTATGCCGCTTGTGATCGTGGTCCGACGGTGTACACCACCTTCATTTGCTCACGCGACGGGTTGTCGCGCCATCAGAAAGCATTTGCGGCACTCTATTCAACACTGAAGAAGCTTCAGTTGTGGATTCAGGTGCGCGGTCCCGATGAGTTGTCGAGGCTTGTCAGGCCGTTTTTTCCGGATGTGTCGCCCAAATTGCTGCACGATTCGATTCACCGCTATTTTGCCAGTGGTATCTGGTCGAGAAGCCCCGAAATCTCACGACCAGGCTTTGAACGGCTTGCCCAAAGTTTGAAAGCTGGTGGGTTCATCAAGTCACACATAGGCTATGAATCCTGTGTCCATCGGTTTCATTAGCCAAAAATCTTGTTCGGCGTGTGCTCTGCAAGCCTCATCAATCGCAAAAGGAATACAAAGTGATTTTTCACGCATCCAGACTTGGAATTTTGAAGTCGTGCAGGTCACCGAATCTGCTCGCGAAAGTGTCGTGCCTGCTCATTATTGTGCTTTCGATGTTCTCGCACAGCAGCGCAGTGTTTGCTGCTGACGATTACCCGAATCGCCCTATTCAACTGGTAGTCCCTTTTCCTGCGGGGGGCCCAACTGACGTCGTTGCGAGACTCTACGCCCAGCAACTCGGTCTCATCCTGGGGCAGCCAGTCATCACCATCAATCGCGACGGTGCAGGCGGAATTATCGGTACAGATACGGTTGCTCGCTCGACGCCTGACGGGTACACCATGGTGTTCGGGACCGCCAGCACCATAGCTATCAATCAAATACTCATCAAAAAAATTCCGTACGATTTTTTCAGGGATTTTTCGTTGGTAGGCTTGGTAGCCATTGCGCCTCATGTATTGGCCGTGCGAGAAAATTTTCCGGCTAAAACCGTTGACGAGTTTGTTTTACTGGCTAAAAGATTTCCGGGCAAATACACGTTTGCATCGTCCGGAAAAGGAACCATCGTGCAGATGGCCGGGGAGTTGTTCAAATCTGAAACTGGCTTGGATCTGCTTCACGTGCCCTACAGGGGCGGTGGCGCTGCGAGCCTGGCCCTTCTGTCTGGCGAGGTAGACATGACCTTCAACGATCTCACGACGCTGAAAGCCAATTTATCAAACGGCAAGATTCGCGCCCTTGGCGTCGCCAACAATAAGCGACTCGCGCTATTACCCGACACACCCACGTATGCCGAGCTCGGGATTGCGAACGTCATATCAAGTTCCTGGTGGGGCGTTGCCGTCCCAGCAAAGACACCTCTACACATTCAAACCAGGCTTAAAGCTGCAAACACGCAAGTGATCACTGATCCTGAATATGCAAGTCGTCTGGCGCAGATGGCCATTGAGGTTCTAGCTTTGTCTCCCAGCGAAAGCTCTGCTTTTATTAAAACTGAAGAGAAAAAATGGAAGCGGATCGCAGTTTCAGCAAACATCCAACTGGACTGATCCGACCTCCATTTGCGCGAGGACTGTCGGCCTGTAGTTCAAAGTCCCGTGCTTTCAATTAAGTGTCTATTCAATTCAAAAGGAACGACTGTGTACTCTTCTCTATGGCGGCTCGTTGTTGGCGTGTGTGCGTCTGCTTTTTTCTCGTTGGGTCACGCCCAAACTACTCAAGGAGCCTATCCCAGCAAGCCTGTACGTATTATTGTCACGGTCCCTCCCGGTGGTGCTGCTGACCTGATTGCCCGCACTATTTCAAACAAACTTGCAATCGCGCTTAATCAGCCAGTGGTGGTCGAAAATCATCCGGGAGCAAGCGGAACCCTGGCCGCTGCCCTGGTGGCTAAAGCTGCTCCTGATGGCTACACCCTTCTGCAAAACTCGATCACCACACATGGCATCGGGCCGCACCTGTATCAAAAATTGTCTTATGACCCGGTGAAAGATTTCATTCCGGTCAGCATGCTGGCGCAACTGCCCTTGATCATGACAGTGAATGCCAGTCTGAAGTTTGACTCACTTCAGGACTTGATCACGGCCGCCAGGCAGCGTCCAGGCCAACTGGCGTTTGCTTCCTCTGGTAACGGTGGGGCACCGCATATGGCTGGAGAATTACTCAAGAGTATTGCTGGAATTGATCTTTTGCATGTGCCCTATAGAGGTAGTGGACCAGCAGTAGCTGACTTGGTCGGAGGGCAGGTACAAATCATGTTTGATGCAGCGCCGTCCTTGCGTCCACACATTCAATCGGGAAAAATCAAGCCACTGGCCGTAGCCAATAAGCGCCGTTCTTTGCTGATGCCGGAGTTACCGACTTTTGGAGAGTTGGGTTATCCCGGTGTAGAAGTCTCCTTATGGTACGGACTGATGGCCCCGGCGGGAACACCTGTAAATATCGTCAATAGGCTTAATTCAGAGATAACAAAAATACTTCAGGCTTCAGATACCAGTGAGCGCTTTTTGGCACAAGGCATTGAGCCCATGTCGGGTTCACCCGACCAGGCCGCCACCTTCATCCGTCAAGAGTCAGACCGATGGGGTCCTGTTGTCAGGCAGGTCGGCGTCAAAGTGGATTGATCGCAGGTAAACAGATGCATCGCGATACCGGAGTTACCGCCGCTTTAGCCGAGTGGATTTGCAAGTTCGATTGGGAAGATGTTCCACCATCAGTTCAAGCCTCAGTCAATCGTTCATTTATTAACTGGTTCGGTTGCGCACTGGGGGGCAGTCAAGATCCAGTGGTGTCGCAGTGCACTGCTGCATGGGCTGGATTAAGTCACGAACAGCATGTCAACATCATCGGCCGTTCGGAGAAGACTGACGTGCTGGGTGCAGCTTTTTTGCAAGCGATCAGTTCGAATATCCTCGACTTTGACGATACCCATTTGACCACCGGAATTCATCCCACTGGCCCCATTGCCTCGGCGCTGATGGCGTGGGCTGGTCATCAGCTGGTGAGCGGCGCGGAGTTTCAGCATGCTCTCTTGTTAGGAATGGAGGTGGCTTGCCGTATAGGTTTTGCGGTATCGCCGAAGCATTATGAAGAGGGCTGGCATATCACCAGTACCTGCGGCGTATTCGGCGCTGCTGCGGCTGTCGGGCGGTTGATGAAACTCAGTCCGCTCCAGATGTCATGGGCCCTGGGGCATGCGGCGACCCAATCGAGCGGCCTGGTTGCAAACCTGGGAACCATGGCAAAAAGTGTCAATATTGGGCACGCCGCGAAAAACGGCATTCTTGCTGCCGTACTTGCACGAAATAATGTGACCGCCAACGCTCATATCCTGGAAGGAGCGCACGGTTTTTCTCAAGTTATGGGGCAGCAATCGCCCATGTTGACAGTCTTGCATCGTCTGGGTGAACACTGGGAGACCGAGTCGAACACACTCAAGCCCTATCCATGCGGCTTTGTGACGCATCCCGTGATTGACGCTTGCCTTGCCTTGGTAGACACACGCACTATCTCACCAGAGGAGATTGTTGGCATTGAGCTAGTTGTCCATCCCATCGCCAAGTTACGTGCACACCGGCCGCACCCACAAGATGGGCTCGAAGCCAAACTAAGCCTGGAACATGCAGTAGCGGTGTCCATCCAATACCACCGGGCTGGTCTGAGTGAATTTACCGATGCAGTAGTTCACCGACCAGAAATAGTTGGATTACGCCAACGTGTGTTGATCGTCACGAATGAGCTTCAGTCAGCAAAAGAAGCGACAGTGACTATCAAATGTTCTGACGGTTGCCAACATACCCACGCCATAAGTAATTTACCGGAAGATAAAAATCACCACATGACTGACCTGAAACTCGCAGAAAAATTCAAGCAGTTAGCCCTGTATGGTGCACCCCATGGTGCTGCAGGCAAGTGGCTTGAGTACGCGCAGGACCTGGCCCGCCTCGACGACGTCTCCATTTTTCATGAGATGACGTCACCCTAATAGTTATATTGGAATAAAGTTATGAATTTAGAATTAAACCAGCGCCATGTGCTGATCACCGGTGGAAGTAAAGGTATCGGCTTGGCATGTGCCGAAGAATTTTTAAATGAGGGCGCGATCGTTACCCTTATATCTCGGCAGCCCGGGAATCTGAATATCGCATTGAATACGCTTCTAGCGCTTGGACACCCGAGGGACAAGATTCAAACTATTGCTGCCGACCTCTGCGAGCCAGAAGAAGCTTTGAAAGCGCTAGAAATCGCCGAGGCCAGAACTGGGCATGTCCATATCCTGATTAACTCCGCAGGCGCTGCGAAGCGCACGCCGGCTGGCGAATTGAGCCCGCAAGCGTGGATAGATGCCATGCAATCCAAATTCTTTACCTATATCAATATGATGGATCCGGTCATCAAGCGTATGGCTTCGCGGGGGAAGGGATCTATTGTGAACGTCATCGGGCAGGGGGGCAAAGTAGCAAGTCCGCAGCATTTGGCCGGGGGCTCGGCAAACGCCGCATTGATGCTGGCCAGCGCCGGTCTCGCAAATGCTTATGCTCACCTCGGTGTTCGGGTTAATGGCATCAACCCGGGAAATACACTGACCGAACGCTTACAAAAAAATATTGCCGTCGAAGCGAAATTAAAGCAAATAAGCGAACAACAGGCCGAAGCACAGATTACCAACAAACTTCCACTCGGCAGAATGGCAGAGCCTAAAGAGATAGCACAGGCAGTTTTATTTCTATCGTCGGATCGTGCAAGCTACATTACCGGTGCAATCTTGCAGATGGACGGTGCATTGACGCCGATGGTTTGAAAGGAATCAAGCGACTTTGCCAGCCTTCAAGGCGAACTTTTTTTTACACGTGTCGGCATTCTGACGTGTGTAAGTTTTGCTCATCAAAATCGTCGACTAACTTAAAAACAAGTACGTGGCAGCGATTGGCATTTACTGCGGCAGCACGTTTACGGTCTCAAGGTTCAAAATTTACACCGCATAGTTTAATAGGTAGGCCATTTGCGGCCAAAGCGCCCGTATTAGCGCTCTATATTGCTATACAAATAATAGCAAAGACAGCGCTGACGCTTTGACCTTCGCAACCGCGCGGGACTTACCGAAAGTTGGCGCCACGGTGCAACAAGCTAGAACAAAACGCGGCTGCGAATTGTGCCGGGCACATCATGCAGCCGGGCCAGCGCCACATCCGAGTGCGCTGCGTCGATGTCGATCACCACATAACCGATGGCTTCATTGGTTTGCAGAAACTGCGACGCGATGTTGATATTGTTGGCTGCAAAGACGCGGTTGATTTCTGAGAGCACGCCCGGCACGTTGCGGTGAATGTGCAGCAGCCGGTGCTTGCCAGGGTGCGCCGGCAAGGCCACTTCCGGAAAATTGACCGAAGAGGTTGACGTGCCGTTATCGCTGTACTTGACGAGCTTTTCGGCGACCTCGATGCCAATGTTTCCCTGCGCCTCCATGGTGGAGCCGCCGATGTGGGGCGTCAAAATAACGTTGTCCAGACCGCGCAGCGGCGACTCAAAGCTTTCCTTGTTGCCGCGTGGCTCGACCGGGAAAACGTCAATCGCTGCACCGAGCAGTTTTTTGCTACGCAGCGCGGCGGCGAGCGCGTCAATTTCCACGACGGTGCCGCGCGATGCATTGATCAACACAGCGCCAGGCTTCATGGCCTCGAACTGGTCGGCACCCATCATCCATTGGGTGGCATTGGTTTCGGGCACATGCAAGGTGACCACATCGGACTGGGCCAGCAAGTCATTGAGTTTTGCGGTCTGGCGGGCGTTGCCGAGCGGCAGCTTGGTCACCACATCAAAAAACACCACCTGCATGCCGAGCGCTTCTGCCAGTACCGAAAGCTGCGTGCCGATGGAGCCATATCCAACAATGCCCAGCGTCTTGCCACGAATCTCGAAAGCGTTTTCCGCCGACTTCAGCCAGCCGCCGCGATGCGCGACAGCGCTTTTTTCAGGAATGCCCCGCAGCAGCAAGATCGCCTCTGCCAGCACCAGTTCGGCAACCGAGCGTGTATTGGAAAAAGGCGCGTTAAAAACAGCTATGCCTTTTTCGCGGGCGGCGGTCAGGTCAACCTGATTGGTGCCGATGCAAAAGCAACCCACCGCAGCGAGCTTGCCGGCGTGTGCAAACACATCAGCCGACAGTTGGGTACGGGAGCGTATGCCAACGAAATGCGCGTCGGCGATTTTGGCCTTCAGTTCGTCACCGTCCAACGCGCCGGCAAGGCTTTCAATGTTGGTATACCCAGCGTCTTGCAGCACCTTCACCGCAGAGGGATGAATGCCTTCGAGTAAAAGGAATTTGATCTGGGCTTTGTCTAGCGAGGTTTTGGTCATGAAGAGTGTCTGTAAATCTGTGAGGGCCGCAAGCGGGGATGAGGACGGCTCTGAAAGGTAAACCTTCAGTCGATGTCCATCACATGAAAGCCGAACTTGCCGGCACGGCGGTCCGCGAAATAATGCGTCAGGGTTTCTTTTACCGTCCTGAAGGCGATCTCGTCCCACGGGATCTCGGCCTCGGTAAAAAGCCGAGCCTCCATGGTTTCATGGCCTGGGTTGAAATCGGTGCCAAGCAGGCTGGCGCGGTAAAACAGGTGTAACTGGCCTACGCGCGGAACATTTATAAGCGTGAACAGCTCGTGAATCTCGAAACGCGCACCGGCTTCTTCGACCGTCTCGCGGGCTGCGCCTTCGGCGGTGGTTTCACCCATTTCCATGAAGCCCGCCGGCAGCGTCCATTTGCCGCGGCGTGGTTCGATGTTGCGCTTGCACAGCAACACCTGCGCGCCATCCTCGCCCCAGGTGGGTACCGTGCCGACGACATTGAGCGGGTTCTCGTAATGCACAGTGTTACACGACGGGCAGACGGCCCGCACCTTCGTGTCGCCATCGTCAGGCAGGCGATAAACGGCGGCGGTGCCGCAGCAGCGACAATGTTTGAGCGGGGGACGATACATAAATTCCAGTGTAGCGGCAGGCACTGGTGTAATGTAGTCGGCAAAGCTTAAACCCATGAACCGGTTTGCTACTAAAAATATAGCGGTATATGAAAGAAATACAGGGGCTACGGCCTAATAGGGTATAAAAAAACCGGCTTAAAGCCGGTTTTTAGGGGCTGGAGGTGTCCACCGCTGTCTGGGGTGACTTTCAGTCCTGGCGGGCTCCGATAGAGGTGTTTGAATTACTTCAGCGACGAGTAGTTGAGCGGAACCCAGGTGTAGCCCTTGGCCCCTGCCACCTTGCGAACATGGCCCAGACCAGGAAAGGCCAGGTGAGCAGCACCGACCAGATAGCCGCTTTTTGCCGCCTCTGTGTAGGCCTTGATGCGTTCTTTTTCTGCAGATTTGCTCTCGGTGTCAAACTTGATGGTCACGCTGGGGTCTTCAAACTGCACTGCAGCGACGTGCATCAGATCGCCCCAAAGCATCAGCTTTTCGCCCTTGCTTTCGATAACGTAAACACTGTGGCCTGCAGTATGACCGTGCGCAGGCAAGGTTTTGATGCCTGGCACCAGTTCGGTTGGACCTGCGAAGGTCTTGAGTTTTCCGGCTGCGACATAAAGCTTCAGCGATGCCATGGCACCCTGAAAAAAGCCCTTTGCGTCAGCAGGTGCCGCATTCATTTTGGCTTCGTCGAGCCAATAATCTGCATCGGCCTTGTCGACGCGAACGATGGCATTGGGAAAGGCCAAAGCGCTGCCGGTCATCAGGCCGCCTACATGGTCCGGATGCATGTGGGTGATGTAAATTTCATCGACTTGCTCGGGCTGGTAACCCGCAGCCTTGAGGTTGGTCAGCATGTTGCCCAGCGTTGGCCCAAAGAGCCCCGCTGCGCCAGTGTCCACTAGCACCAGTTTGCTGCCTGTATTGATCAGGTAAGCATTGACTGAAGTGTCTACCGGGTTAGACAAAAAGCTGCGTTTAAGCGCTGCATCAATTTTCGCAGATGGGGCATTGAGCAGGTCTCTGACGGGCAGTTTTACCGTGCCGTCAGACAGCGCGGTGACTTCAAAGTCACCCACCATGAGTCGGTAATAGCCGGGCGCCTGGGTTTTGACCATAGGCGCAGCTGCAAAAGCCGTCAATGTGGAAGTGGTCAAACCCAGAAGGGCGGCGGCCAAGGCCAATTTTTTAAAGGGGAGCAGCATTACAAGATTCTTTTTTTTAGGGGGTAAACACGGTTGGCTGTGCGCACTGTCTTGCCAGACGTCGCACAGCGCCCCCGCACTTTATGCGTATACCTATTCCCCTCGCGCGCGATATGGATTGGTCGTTCAACCGATGAATTGACGCCTGTCGGAGATCGTTCAGGTAGCTCGCGGCCTCTATCGCGATACTTAGAACTTATCCGTAAATAGATGATAACGACTCTCCATGCGCGACAACCGCGTGTGGAGGTCCGATGACAAAAGCGAAATCATGGGAAGTCACTGATGAATTTTGGAAGCGCGTGGAGTCATTGATCCCGACTCGTCAGCGCTTGGACGGTCGTGGCGTCCCGTTGTCGCTCGTCGTGACCGGAGCCAATCGGCATGATGTCTCGCAATTGGAATCTGTACTCGACTCCATCGTCGTAGACAGACCCAGCCCACCAATCAGACGGCACAAACACTTGTGCGCCG
>JANXTM010000234.1 GCA_025352405.1 Polaromonas sp. | reverse complement strand
AACGCTTTGCGGATACCCCGTGTAGGCCGTCTTGTTAAATGAAACGTCTTTTGGAATATCCACCACGACCGGGCCAGGCCGGCCGCTGCGGGCGATGTGAAACGCCTTTTTCAGGATGTCGGCCATGTGCCGTACATCCTTGACCAAAAAATTGTGTTTGACAATCGGGCGGGTGATGCCTACCGTATCGCACTCCTGAAATGCGTCCAGACCAATTGCATGCGTGGGCACCTGGCCGGTGATAATCACCATCGGGATGCTGTCCATGTAAGCGGTGGCAATACCGGTAATGGCATTCGTTACGCCAGGACCTGAAGTCACCAAAGCAACACCTACGTCGCCCGTGGCGCGCGCATAGCCATCAGCGGCATGCACCGCAGCCTGTTCGTGACGTACAAGCACATGCTGGATCGTATCTTGTTTGTAAAACGCGTCGTAAATATGCAGAACAGCACCGCCCGGATAGCCCCAGATGTACTTGACACCTTCGGCCTGAAGCGATTTGACGAGAATTTCTGCGCCTCTCAAATCCTGTGGATTAGACGCTGAATTGGTGTTTGCAAACACTGCTGATGCGGAAGCGATTTCCGCTTTGGAGATTTCCATGATGAACCTTTGTGAATTTCTCTAACGAAATACCTTGGGTGCCTTTTGGCTGGCTCTTGTGAAGCAGCGTCAAGACTTGAGGCTAAAACCATAAGCGAAAGCATATTTCGACAGATCAGAGCCCGTTTGCTGTTTGAATTGCAAGCCGTATTATGGCATTTCGTGTTGCACAATAACTGCATAACGCAGCCCGCCCGTCGTTACCCCCGGCGACGATGCGATAATTTTGGGTTGGCGGATCCAATAATTACATCGCTGGACAACCCGGAAACCCACACCGTTGGCAACTGAACAAGAACTCTCCGACTTTCTTAAAAGCGTTGAAAAACGGGCTTTCAAGCGAAGCGTTTACCACGTGCGGGACGAGGAAGCTGCCCTTGATATTGTTCAGGACAGCATGATGAAGCTGGCGCACAGCTATGGCGACAAGCCTGTAGCGGAGTTGCCGATGCTTTTCCAGAGGATTTTGTCCAACACCACGCTGGACTGGTTCAGGCGTCGCAAAACCAGGTCTGCACTTTTTTCCAATATGAGCGACTTTGAATCGGCTGGGGAAGATGGCGATTTTGATATTCTTGAAACTTTAGAGAGCCTGAACGACTCTGAAGGCACGGAAAGCGCTCAGGACGCTACCGAGCGGGCTCAAATATTGCGGGAGATTGAGGTAGAGATAAAACAGCTCCCTGGTCGTCAACGGGAAGCGTTTCTGATGCGTTATTGGGAGGAGATGGACGTGGCCGAAACGGCGGCGGCCATGGGTTGCTCGGAAGGCAGCGTCAAAACACATTGTTCCCGAGCGGTTCATGCACTCAGCAAAGCCCTGAGCGCAAAAGGTATAAAGCTATGACCAATTCACTACAAAATCGCTCAGATATTCTTCAGGATCGCTTTGCACTCAAAGCCACTTCCTACCTGTCTGCGGGAACTGCAGTTCTGCCTTACGACATCTCGGAGCGGTTGCGTGCTGCCCGCGTACAGGCTGTCTCCAAACGCAAAATTGCGATTACCCGTACCGCTACTGCTGCCGGCCTTGTGAATACGGGCGGCAGTGCAGCACTGACCTGGGGCACTGATGACGGTCTCAATTGGTGGTCGCGCATTGGTTCCGTACTGCCGCTTGTTGCGCTTGTGGTTGGATTGATGACCATCAACTCCATTCAGAGCGACAACCGGACACGGGAACTTGCAGAAGTGGATGCTGCCTTGTTGATTGATGAACTGCCACCCGCTGCATTTGCCGATCCGGGATTTGTTCAATTTCTTAAAACAACGCGTTAAGTCACGCATTAACCCACGGCTGTCAAATGGCAAGTACGATCGCGCAAGCCGTTTTGCTGAACGAACGCACCCAGTGCATGCCACCAGGGTTTGCAATATTGATGATGGCCTGCACACTGGCGCTTGCCTCACCTGGTTTTGCGCAAACGACTAAGCCAGGTGTTCCAGCAAGTGCGGCGGCGTCGGCCAAATCGGTAGTAAAACCGGCAACATCAAAGCCATCGTGGGCGGAGCTCACACCCATGCAGCAGCAGGCACTCAAGCCGCTGGCAGCGAGCTGGAACACCATCAGCGAAGCTCAAAAACGCAAGTGGCTGGAGATCTCAAAGAATTACCCTAGCCTGCTGCCTATAGACCAGACGACCCTTCATAGTCGCATGAACGAGTGGGTGGCCTTGAGTCCGCAGCAACGCGCAGAAGCTCGCCTTAATTTTGCGAAAACCAAAGAGTTGTCCACGCAACTGACACCTGAAGAGAAAAAAGCCAAGTGGCAAACTTACCAAGCTTTGAGCCCTGAAGAAAAGACAAAACTCGCATCCAAAGCCCCGCCCAGACCTGTTGGCGCTGCTCTGGCCGTCAAGCCGGTAGCCCCTACAAAGTTGACTGCAGTTTTACCTCCTGGGGCGAAGCTGGACGCCAAGACGGCATCAAAAAATATACCTGCCCAAACCGGAACCAGCCCGCATCACACAGGTGAAGCGGTGCCTGGAACTCTCGGTATAACCCCCTCAAACTAACCACCAGTGGTTAGCAAGTCAAAGATTTTCAGCCATCCATAGGCGCTGTGGCGTGCAATATTTACAGCAGCCAGAAGCGACAAAATTGATAGCAAATAGAATTATTCTCCCTGTTCCATCCATTCCCAGACGCATGGCCTGCTGGATGTACGAGGGGCTGCTGATGTTCGGCGTGGTCTTTATCGCAGGCTACCTGTTCGGCACACTGAGCCAGACGCGTAACGCGCTTGACAATCGCCACGCACTGCAAGCCTTTGTCTTTGTCATCTTTGGCATCTACTTTGTCTGGTTCTGGGGTAGAGGCCAGACATTGGCCATGAAGACTTGGGATATTCGCGTGGTTGATATGCAGGGCGAGCGCATTACCCAAAAGCGCGCCTTGTTGCGCTACGTGTTGAGCTGGCTATGGTTTTTGCCGCCACTTGGCGTCAGTTGGCTACTTGGCCTGCCAGCCAAAGAAGGGGCGGTGTTAACACTGGGCTGGGTAGCTGTTTGGGCGGTTTTGGCGCGTTTTCACCTGTACAGGCAATTCTGGCATGACGCCTGGGCCGGCACCCAATTGATCACCTGGACAGCGCCTGAAAGTCCCAAGCGCGCAGCCAGGCTGGTGGCCAAAATCGCTGCTGCGAGTACCAAGGCCCCCAACACCAAGATGCCATGAAGTTAGCTCACAATGTGAGGCATGTCTGAACCCGCTTCACAACTTCCGTTTTTGGCTTCATCCCCTATCAACAAAGCTTACGCCCCTGGCGAAGAACCTGCCAACGCACAAAAATACCGTAAGGGCTTGAGTCGCGTGTTGCACGCCTTTGGTTACTCCCTCGCAGGCCTGAAGGCAGGATGGTACGAAACCGCTTTCCGTCAAGAGGCTATGGCCTCCGTCATTCTGATTCCTGCGGCATTCTGGCTTGGCCGCACCTGGATTGAGACTGTATTGCTGGCAGGTACTGTCGTACTCATCATGATTGTGGAGCTGCTCAACACGGGTATTGAGACCGCAATCGATCGTATAGGCCCCGAGTGGCATGACCTCTCCAAACGCGCCAAAGACATGGGCAGCGCCGCCGTTTTGCTAAGTCTGCTGCTCTGCGCCGGCACCTGGGCCATGGCGACGATACAAAGGTTTTCAGCGTGAGTGCAGATAAAGCCCTCATCAGGCCGGGCCATGTTACAGCGGCTTTTTCCGTGTGCGTGTACTGCGGCTCCCGCGCTGGCAACCAGCCTGCATTTACAGCGGTAGCTACAGAAGTCGGTACGTGGATCGGTCGAAACAAAGGCCAGCTGGTGTATGGCGGTGGCCGGAACGGGTTGATGGGCATTCTTGCCGACGCCACACTCGCTGCAGGCGGTCGGGTCGTTGGCGTCATTCCCAAGGCGCTGGTTGAAAAAGAATGGGCCCACGATGGCTGCACAGAACTGCACATTGTGGAAACCATGCACGACCGTAAACGCATCATGGCCGAACACGCAGATGCGTTTTTAGCCCTGCCGGGCGGTATCGGCACCCTTGAGGAGCTGTTTGAGGTCTGGACCTGGCGGCAACTGGGCTACCACGACAAACCAATTGGTCTGCTCAACATGAACGGTTACTACGACAGCCTGATTGCTTTTTTAAACGCTGCGGTACAAGAAGGTTTCATGAGCACCTGGCTAATGGATTTAGTGCGTATTGATACTCATGCCGAGCCCCTGCTCAAAGCGCTCGTGCAGGCAGCGGGCATGGCGCCTGTTGCAAACAGGCTAGACCAGATTTAGCGCGCTGCGCCGGATAGACAAAACGTCCGGCGGCTTGCTAGACAGCCGCGTTGTCTTCTTCTCCGGTACGAATGCGCACCACACGAACCACTTCAGTGATGAAAATCTTGCCATCCCCGATTTTTCCGGTACGAGCCGCGCGCACGATGGCATCGACGCAGCGGTCCACATCGTCGTTTTTAACGATTACTTCAACTTTCACTTTGGGTAAAAAGTCCACCACATACTCGGCGCCGCGGTACAACTCGGTATGACCCTTTTGACGTCCAAACCCTTTGACTTCGGTGACCGTCAGGCCAGTCACGCCGCACTCTGCGAGCGCCTCGCGGACCTCTTCGAGTTTGAAGGGTTTGAGGATGGCTGTAATTTGTTTCACTAAGGGACTCCGTTGGCAAGCTGATGGGGGAAATTTCAGGAGCGAAATTTGTTGGTGATAGGGTATCGCCAATCTTTGCCAAAACTCCTGTGGGTAACCCGGATGCCCACTGGAGCTTGGCGTCTTTTATATTCATTGATTTTAATCAGACGCGTCACGCGTTCAACCACGGCAGCATCAAAACCTGCCGCTACGATGTGTTCGATGCTCTGGTCGTTTTCCATGTAGCGCTCCAGGATCGCGTCCAGCACCTCGTAGGGTGGCAAGCTGTCCTGGTCCGTCTGCTCGGGCCGTAGTTCGGCGCTGGGCGGCCGCGTGATGATGCGCTCCGGAATCGGCTGGCTGCCCGTGCCGTAAGGATCGTTCGCATTGCGCCAGCGTGCCAGCCGGAACACGGTGGTTTTCAGCAAGTCCTTGATGACGGCGAAGCCGCCGGCCATATCGCCGTACAGCGTGCAGTAGCCGGTCGCCATTTCACTCTTGTTGCCAGTGGTGAGTACGATGGCGCCGAACTTGTTGGACAAGGCCATCAAAAACACCCCGCGAATACGCGCCTGGATATTTTCTTCGGTGGTGTCATCCTTCAAGCCCTTGAACTCGCCGCTCAAGGACGTTTTGAACGCCTCGAATTCAGGAACGATGGAGATTTCGTCATAGCGGACTTTCATGCGTTCCGCCATGTCGCGCGCATCTATCCACGAAATGTCGGCGGTGTAAGGCGACGCCATCATCACGGCGCGGACCTTGTCAGCACCCAGGGCGTCGACTGCAATCGCCAATACCAGGGCCGAGTCAATGCCGCCCGACAAGCCCAGCAAGGCGCCAGGAAAACCATTTTTTCCCAGGTAGTCGCGCACACCCAATACCAGCGCATCCCACAGGTCAGCGTCCTGACTGCGCTCAGGGGTCGCACTTGATATTAATTCAATAGCATCACGCCCACGTTTTGCCTCGATTAGAAACAGGTTTTCCTTAAAACTATCAGCCCGCCCAGCCAGCGCGCCATCGGCTTGCAGCGCGAACGAACGGCCTTCAAACACGATCTCGTCCTGCCCACCCACGAGGTGTGCGTAAACCAGTGGCAGGCCGGTGGCCAGCGTTCGGCTGCGCATCATCACTTCGCGCTCACCGCCCTTGCCGACGTGAAAGGGTGAGGCGTTGATCACCACCAGCAGCTCGGCACCGGCCTGTCTGGCCAATCGGGCGGGCTCGTCAAACCAGGCGTCCTCGCAGATCATCAGGCCGATGTTGATCTGCGCACCGTCTTCAGTATTGACCTGGAAAACGCAGGTGCCATCACCCGGCGTGAAGTAGCGACGCTCGTCGAATACCTGGTAGTTGGGCAGCTCGCGTTTGGCGTAGGATGCAACGACCTCGCCGCCGCGCAGCACACGAGCGGCGTTGTAGCGCTGCTGCACCGCCATGCTTTTGGTACGCACGCCGCCCTGGGCTTCATCACCAGACCGGGCGTTGCCGTACGTTGGCGTGCCCACCACCACCGTCAGGCCTTTTAACCCGGCCAACGCACGGGCCACCAGATTGACGGCATCATCACAGGCTTGAATAAATGATGTTCGCAAAAACAGGTCTTCAGCTGCATAACCGCAGATTGCCAGTTCAGGTGTCAGGACCAGTCGGACCCCTTCGGCATAAGCCGTGCGGGCAGCGGCTATGATTTTCTGCGCGTTGCCCGGCATGTCGCCAACGCAGTAGTTCAACTGGGCAACGCAAATTTTGAGTGACAACTAAAACGCTCCCAAAGCTTCTAACACCGTCAAAGCTTCAAAAAAAAGATGAAATGAATGTGACCAACGCGAAAAAAGATTATGTCATCAGGGTGTTGAATTCGCCGCTGGAGGTGCATTGCGATGCCTGGAACACGCTGCTCGCCGCGCAAAGCCCTGGTGAAGCCCTCAACCCCTTCATGCGCCACGAATATCTGGTCGCCATGCATCAAAGCGGCAGCGCCACACCCACAACCGGCTGGACACCGCGTTTTGTCACGCTATGGTGCGGTAAAACGCTGGCAGCGGCTTGCGCGCTTTACCTCAAGGACCATTCCTACGGTGAATACGTTTTTGACCATGCCTGGGCAAACGCCTACCAGCAGCACGGCCTGGACTACTACCCCAAAGCACTGGTTGCAGTGCCCTTCACGCCCGTGCCCGGTGCCCGTTTGCTTGCACGCAATGCGGCAGAGCGCACTTTGCTGGTCAAGGCACTAACGGCCTGGTGTGAAGAAGAAAACCTGTCATCGCTGCATGTGCTGTTTGCGAGCGATGAAGATGTGGCCGCCTGTGAAGAAGCCGGGCTGATGCTGCGCCACACCGTCCAGTTTCATTGGACAAATGCGGCCCCCACGCTTGCCACGTCGTGTCATTCGCTGCCCCTCGAAGGGGCCGCTGCGCCTGCGGCCCGGCAAAGCCAGTTCCGCAGCCCCGAGTTGAAGAATGCAATGAGCGTCTCTTTGCTTGCCTCGTTGCCATTTGTCCATCATGAGCCGGTTGAAGAACCCGGTGTCCGCGATTTTCCAGGGCACGCGGGATTCGCCAGCTTCGACGACTTTCTGATGTCACTAAGCCAGGAAAAGCGCAAGAAAATCCGCCAGGAGCGGCGCAAGGTGGCCGATGCAGGCATTGGCTTTCGCTGGTCACTTGGCAAAGACATTTCCAATACCGACTGGGATTTTTTCTACCGGTGCTACGAACGCACTTATTACGAACATGGCAACGCGCCCTACCTGAGCCGTGACTTTTTTCAGCGCATGCAGGACACCATGCCAGAAAACTGGCTGATGTTTGTGGCCGAGTACAGCGGCAACGGAGCACCTCAACCGATTGCTACAAGTTTAATAGCGTTAGGCTCCCGTAATATATGCCCGAACAGCCTCAATGATGTGCAAAACCAGCCCGCAGCGCCAGCTCGCCCAGAGCAGAACCTCACAGCCTATGGCCGCTACTGGGGCGCGCTCGCCAGAGTCGATTGCCTGCACTTTGAAGCCTGCTACTACCAGCCTCTGGCCTGGTGCATTGCGCACGGCTACCAGCGCTTTGAAGGCGGTGCCCAAGGTGAACACAAGATGGCCAGAGCCTTGCTGCCCGTCAAGACGACCAGCGCCCACTGGCTGGCCCACCCGTCGTTTGCTGATGCAGTGGGGCGTTTTCTGGAGCGTGAGGGCGCAGGGATTGGCAACTATATGGACGACCTTGAGCAGCGCAACCCTTTTAAACAGGCGAGTCCGGATAATGGGGGAAAAGGTGTGACGCGCTAGCTTCATCAGCGATCTGTTGATGTTGAGGGATGGTATTTTTTAGCCACCAAAAAAACATTCAAGGGAAAATACCCCCCTTACTTGTCATCGCAATGACAACATCGCATGCACGTCGTTTCTATAGTTGGCAGGCAAGCTGGCCCAGCGTTCGAACCCTAGCTCTTCAGGAGACAAATATGCCCGACTTCAGCACCATCACAGTGGCACAAGATGCAACCGAACCCCGTATAGCCCGACTTAAATTAAACAGACCGGAAAAGCTCAACGCCATCAGCAGCTCCATGCCAGCGGATATTCGCCGGGCCGTCGAATGGGCAGAGGCCAATGATGATGTCCACGTCATCATCGTCGAAGGCGAAGGCCGTGCTTTTTGCGCGGGTTATGACCTCAATGAATATGCCGAAGGGGTTGTACCGGGCAACGTCACCTCTGATCACCCCTGCAGGCAGGAAAAAACGCCTTGGGATCCGATGGTGGACTACACCATGATGAAGCGCAACACGGACGACTTCATGTCCCTGTGGCGCTGCTCCAAACCCACGATTGCCAAAGTTCATGGTTATGCGGTTGCAGGCGGCAGCGACATCGCGCTGTGCTGCGACATGCTGATCATGGCTGACGACGCCAAAATCGGCTACATGCCCACCCGCGTCTGGGGTTGCCCTACCACCGCCATGTGGACTTACCGCATCGGAGCCATCCGTGCCAAGCAAATGATGTTCACTGGCGACACGATTACGGGCGTCAAGGCGGCCGAGTGGGGCTTGGCCAATATGTCTGTACCCCTCAATGCGCTAGACAGCGCGACAGATGCTTTGGCCCAACGCATATCAGGTGTTCCAAAGTCCCATCTGATGATGCAAAAGCTGGTAGTCAATCAGGTCTGGATGTCGATGGGACTGGAGCAATCGCAAATGTTTGCCACGGTGTTTGACGGCATTACCCGACACAACCCCGAGGGCATGTGGTTCAGGCGACAGGCGGAGGCTAAAGGCTTTAAAAGCGCCATCGAATGGCGTGACAGCGGCCGCCGCATTCCTGAAGGTGACGAGGCACGTGCGCTTGTTGCAGATCTTGAAAAACAACTTGAACAGGCGCGAGCCAGGCTCTAGGCCGACTACCTATTGCAGTCTGGACGAGCTGCTGCGTACCTTGTGAGTCATCGACTGTCATTGCAACAGGTGCTGGAGAAAGCGCCGTGGTACGGTGCGCTGCAAACGCAGGACCAGGAGCTGGTTCAGCGCACATCGTCGGAAAATCTATTTGCAGCTGATGGGTTCATCGTGCGCGTTGGTGACCCTTCAACACACTGGATCGGTGTGGTTGAAGGCTTGCGCCAAATGACGGTCGTAACCAGTGATGGGCGCGAAACCACCTTGAGTTGTGTGGGTGAAGGTCAATGGTGCGGCGAAGGCTCATTGCTCAAACGCGAACGCCGCCGCTACGACGCCATCGCGCTGCGCACCACCCGTATTGCGATGGTGCCGCTTGAAACTTTCTTTCACCTGCGCGATGTGAACATAGCCTTCAACCACTACCTGCAAGATCTCATGAATGCACGCATGAGTTCTTTCATCGCCACGCTGGAGGCTGACAGACTGCTGGGGCCAGAGCAGCGGGTCGCAAAATGCATATCCACCCTCTGCCGCCACATGTCGACCGCCGCGAACATGATTATTCACATTCCGCAGCACGAGCTGGCATTGATTTGCGGTTTGTCCAGGCAGCGCACCAACGCAGCGCTCCAGACCCTGGAGCAATCAGGCTATTTAGAGGTTGATTTCAAAAGCCTAAAAGTCGTGAATCCTGCCGGCTTGAACGCGTATGGAACGCCACCGAACAATAGCGCCTGAAGAAAACGGCGTTAGCTGCAACGTTGACAATATCGTTTGTTGATGCGATCAGCGTTTTCTGGCGCACGGGGGCGCAGCAATCGGCAACTCCATGGCCGAACTTGAACGGTGTGGCCTTTTCAGGCAAGCAGATGCACCGCAGCAGACCAGACATGGAGCTTGACCGTGGTGCTATTTTATTAATAGCTACTTGCCCCCGTTTTTGCTGCCTTATAGGACTTTTTTGTTTATTTTCAGGGATAAATGATACGAATCGGCGGCAAACCCTTAGCCACCAAGCACAGCCTGTCGGTTAAGGTCTCCCCAAGGGGACTTGCATGAAATCACTCACCGGCCTGGACGCCACTTTTCTCTAACCTCGAAACGCCTGAAATGCCCATGCATGTGGGCTCCTTTAATTTATGTGAACTTCCCGCAGGCTTTAGGGGCAGCTTTCACAAAGAGGTGACCAGGCATATCGCCAGACGCATGCACCTGGCACCGGTATTTAGCCGCAAGCTGGTGTTCATGCCGCTGGACCTGGGCCACCCGCTCTGGGTGGAAGCCGATGAAGTAGACATCAGCTTTCACATCCGGCGGGCTGACCCGGCAAATAAAGCCGCCAAAAAAAGCGCTGCACCCATGACGCTGGCTGCAGCCCGCAAGTTGTGCGCCGAGTTGCATGGCGAGCTGATAGACCGCAACTTTCCGCTCTGGGAGTTTTATGTTTTTGACCGCATCCAGCTGCCTGACTTACAAGGTAAGGCGCAGGGTGGCAAGGTAGTAGCGGGCTTTTTCTCGAAAATCCACCATGCAGCGCTGGATGGCAAAGGCGGGGTCATGCTGGCCAACGCCATGCGGGACCTGAGCCCGGTTCCGCGAGACGTGGCACCGCCCGACCCGGCACGGCGACGCAAACTGGAGTCAGACCTCAAGCTGGACAAGATGATTGGCTCAGTGTTTTCAAGCTCGCTCGGGCAAATCGTCAAGGCCGCTAAAGCATTGCCTTCTGCGGTAAGCACCCTTGGGAGCAACCTGGCCCGTCAGTCCATCGGCCCAGGCACAGGTAGCAAGACCAAAATGCCGATTCGGCTGGCACCGAAGACGCCTTTCAACGCGGGCATTGCATCTGGCCGGGTGTTTGTGACGGCCACGGTTCCGCTGGCTGAGTGCAAGGCCATGGGTAAGGCAGTGGGGGGCTCGTTCAATGACATCGTGCTGTGGATTTGCTCAACCGCCCTACGCCACTACCTGACGCAGCACCACAGCCTGCCGAAAAAATCACTGGTCGCTGTCATGCCGGTGTCGCTGCGTGAAGCAGGTGCGGCGGATGCCACCAACCTGGGCAACCAGGTCAGTATGAGCCTGGTCGAGCTTGGCACGCATCTGGCGCACCCTTCCAATCGCATGAACGCCATCATGGCGTCAACCGCCAAGGTCAAAACCTCGATTCAAAGCCTGAAGGGCCTGCTGCCAACCGACTACCCCTCCCTGCTGGCACCATGGCTGGTCGGTGGTGCGGCCAAAATGGCGCTCAACGCCTATGGCAAAAGCGGTATCGCCAGCCGCCTGCCCATGGTGGCCAACTTGGCGATTTCCAACGTGCCCGGGCCGCCCGTGCCCCTGTATCTGGCGGGCGCGCAGTTTTTGAGCTTTCACCCACTGTCGATCATCATGCATGGCCTGGCGCTGAACATCACCATTCAAACCTACGCAGGACATGTTGACTTTGGCATCGTTGCGGACAAAAAGGCGTTGCTACATGCCAAAGACCTGGCCAAAGCGATTGAAGTCGCCTTCACTGAAGCACAGGTCCTGATGGCTACCGCGCCAGTGCCGGCAGCTAAAACCTCCGTCAAAACCCGTAAAACGACACCGCAGGCCCTTGTCACGCAAGTGACTAAATTAGCCAGGTTAGAGAAGCCTCTCTCCGTCAAAACCGGCAGGTGCACGGATACTGTTACAACCTCAAACAACAAAACTCCATCCAATTCTTCAATCCATGGCAAGTCAGTCGCAAAAACAGTTGAACCCGTCAAACCAGTCAAACAAGTCAAAGGCGCCGCCAAAGCAAAACCCAAAGCGCCAGCCGTCAATGCTTCATGACCAACCGCCCAGCGCCTGGTTGCTAGCGCTTGAGCTACGGGCGTTCTGGGAGTTTGGCGCGCTGCTGCCCGCATGGCCGCTGTTGGCCCGGGCACCCCGGGGCGACGGCCACGCAGTGATGGTGTTCCCCGGTCTCTCGGCCAATGACGCGTCGACCATACCGCTGCGCAAGTACCTGCAGTCACTGCACTACAGCCCTTGGGGCTGGGAGCAAGGATTTAACTTTGGTCCGCGTGCAGGTGTGCTGGACGAAGCCAAAAGCAAGCTCGTACGTACTTTTAAAAGCACCGGCCGCAAGGTAAGCCTGATTGGCTGGAGCTTGGGTGGCGTGTACGCACGTGAGTTGGCCAAAGAACTGCCTGACATGGTGCGGGGCGTTATCACACTGGGCACGCCGTTTGCGGGCTCGCACAAGGCGACCAACGCCTGGCGAGTATACCGACTGACGAGCGGCCGTAACATTGAACGCGAGGCAGCAAATTACGACCTGCCCACTGCACCGCCGGTGCCTACCACCAGCATTTACTCGCGCACCGATGGTGTTGTGGCCTGGCAGGGCAGCATTCAGGCACCTGGCCTTGCCAATCCGTCAACAGAAAACATTGAGGTACTGGCCAGCCACATTGGTCTGGGCGTCAACCCCAGCGTGTGGTGGGCTGTAGCCAACAGACTGGCACAGCCAGAAGGCCAGTGGCGGCCTTTTGCCAACCAGCATAAAAGCCGGTTGCATGGGCTGATTTACCGGGATCCGGAGGGCAAGGTGTAGAAGGTTGTACGGGAGAAAGGTGCGATTGCACTCAAAGTTGCTGGGCTCCTCGGTCTAAAATTCGGATTTATGTCGCCACAAATTCTATATCGCGCCCGAAAGCGACTTTTACAGATGCATTTCGAAAGCGGTGTGGGTCACATCGGCGGTAACTTATCAGCGCTGGATGTCATCCTCGTTGTTTTTCACGATTACCTTCAAGGTAGCGATCAGTTTATTTTGTCAAAAGGTCACTCGGCAGGTGCGCTTTACACCGCTCTGTGGAGCGTCGGTCGGCTCAGTGATGACGATTTGAAAACTTTTCATCAGGACAACACACTGCTGGCTGGTCACCCACCGATTTCAGGGATTGCCGATATTCCGTTTGCCACGGGAAGTTTGGGACACGGCCTGTCCCTGGCCGCAGGCACAGCGCTGGCTTTCAGGTTGAAAGGCAGTGCGTCACAAGTGGTTTGCCTGACATCAGACGGCGAGTGGCAGGAAGGCTCGACCTGGGAGGCGTTGATTTTCGCAAGCCACCACCGTCTGGCCAACCTCACCGTGCTGATAGATCACAACAACCTGCAAGGTTTTGGTTCAACCGCAGACATCGCATCCATGTCGCCCTTGTGGGAGCGACTGCGTGGTTTTGATGTTGACCTGCAAATTATTGACGGTCACGATACTGACGCCATCCAGGCGGCGCTGGCTGTGACCGGTGAACGCCTGAAGATCGTTGTTCTTAAAACGGTTAAAGGCCACGGGGTGCGATTCATGGAAAACCGGATGGAATGGCACTATTTGCCCCTGAGCGCAGCACAGTTTGCGCAAGCCATAAAAGAAATCGAGTTTGCGTGAGAAGGCAACTGTGTGATGCCCTGGTAGCGAGGGCAGCCAAACCTGACCTGGTTTTTTTGACGGGTGACCTTGGTTTTATGGCTCTTGAAGCGCTTCAGGCAACGCTGGGGCCGCGCTTTATCAACGCCGGTGTTGCCGAGCAAAACATGGTGTCTGTAGCCGCCGGGCTAGCCCGTCAGGGTCTAGAGGCCTGGATTTACAGCATTGCTCCATTTTGTTACGCCCGCCCATTTGAGCAAATCCGCAATGACATCTGTTTTCATAATTTGCCAGTGAAATTGATAGGCAACGGCGGCGGTTATGGCTATGGCGTGATGGGCCCCACCCACCACGCCATTGAGGATTACGGCGTCATGCTGGCTCTGCCCCACATGCGCGCTTACGTGCCAGTATTTGATGAAGACATGGCCGCTGTAATTGAGCGCGCCGGTGACAGTCAGAACCCGACTTACATTCGTATGGGACGCGGTGAGCCGCCTGCAGGCTACGCGGTACCTGCCTACGCACCCTGGCGGCAACTGACGTTGGGTGAGGGACCTGTGGTGATTGCAGTTGGTCCGCTGGCTGGCACGTATATCGAGGATTTCAACAGACTCCCGGCATCGCGCCGACCTAAGCTATGGGCAGTTACCGAATTGCCGCTTGAACACAACCCTTTGCCAGCACAACTGCTAAGTCAAATTAGCCGATCCGGTGTGCTGCATGTCGGCGAAGAGCACGTACGCCGCGGCAGCTTTGGCGCCGAACTGGCGCTTCACTTTCTTGAGAGCGGCACAGCCATCAAACACTTCTACCATCACCACGCCCGCGCCCACCATTTTGAGCGCTATGGCTCTCAGGGGTTCTTGCGAAAATCAAGCGCACTAGATCCAGCCAGCATGATGGCTGCGCTTCAAAACCACTGATATGCAAGCGCTCCCCGCCGTTATCCGCGCACTTCGCGGCCCCATTCTTGTCACTGGTGCGTCCGGTTTCATTGGCGCAAACCTATTTAAACTGATTGCAGGAGTTCGAAAGGACGTTTATGCCGTAGTCATGCGGGAGAAAAACTGGCGTCTGGTCGAAATTAGCGATGAGCAAGTGATCGCTGTTGACCTGAACGATGCCGCCGCCACAAAAAACCTGGTCGACAGCGTTGGGCCGCAAACAGTGTTCGATTGTGTGGCGTATGGCGCCTACTCGTTTGAAGCAGAAGCTGGCCTGATTCATCAAACCAATTACCAATCAATCGTCAATCTGGTTAGTTTGCTGATGCTGCGGCCTTTCTCGGCATTCATTCACGCCGGCAGCTCCTCCGAATACGGTGATAACTGCACTGCACCGCCAGAGAACAGTGCCTGCGAGCCGAACAGCCACTACGCAGTGTCAAAAGTAGCGGTTACAAACTACTTGCGCTTTATGGGCAAGCATCACAGCTTTCCCTGCGTTAACCTGCGCTTGTACTCGGTCTACGGTCCGCTAGAGGACACGTCCCGACTGATTCCCAACCTGCTGCGGCAAGCAGTCAACGGCAAACTGCCACCATTTGTGGACCCACGCACATCACGCGATTTCGTTCACGTTCAGGATGTATGTGCGGCATTCGTCATGGCGGCTACGCAAATGCATCCGCCGCTGTATGGTGAAAGCTTCAACATCGGCAGCGGCATAAAAACCACGATTGCCGATCTGGCAGCGTTGACAAAACTGGTTTTTTCAGTGCCCGAAGAACCCCGCTTTGGCAGCATGGAAGGTCGCAGCTGGGACTTGGCAGACTGGTACTCAAACCCAGCCAAGGCAGAGCAAGCGCTGGGCTGGAAATCGACCATCGCACTCGGAGACGGCCTACGCTCCTCAGCCGCATGGGTTGCACAGCTAAGCGATGCAGACTTTGCATCTAACAGCAAGAAAGATGCTGGCAGCCGTAAACGCAGCGTCTCCGCCATCATTGCCTGCTACAAGGACAGCGAGGCGATACCGGTGATGCACCGCAGGCTCACGGAGACCTTTCGCAAGTTGGGTATTGATTACGAAATCATCTTCGTCAACGATGCCAGTCCGGACGACAGCGCCCAGGTTATCCTTGATATCAGCGCCACCGACCCCCGCGTGATCGGCATTTCGCATTCACGCAATTTTGGATCGCAAATGGCCTTTCGCAGCGGCATGGAGCTGTCGACCAAAGACGCCGTGGTGCTGCTCGACGGTGACCTGCAAGATCCGCCGGAATTGATCGAGCAGTTTTACGCCCAATGGAAAGACGGTTGGGACGTCGTCTACGGCAGGCGCATCAGGCGCGACATGCCCTGGCACTGGGGCTTGATGTACAAGGCTTTTTACCGCGTGTTCGCCAGTTTTAGTTACGTCACCATCCCGCTGGATGCTGGCGATTTTTCCCTGATGGACCGCCGCGTGGTGGGCTGGTTGCTCAATTGCCCGGAACGAGATCTTTTTGTGCGCGGACTGCGCGCTTATGTCGGTTTTCGCCAAACCGGTGTGGACTATGTCCGGCCAGAACGCATGTTTGGCCACTCGACCAACAATCTGATTAAAAATATCGACTGGGCCAAGAAAGGTATTTTCTCCTTCAGCAACACGCCGCTGACCATGCTGACAACAGCAGGCGTGGTGTCGCTGGCGCTTTCTACGCTGGCAGCCACTGTGGTTGCATTGCTCCGTATCCTGATCCCGGACATCGCGCCACGCGGTACCACCACCTTGCTGATCGCCGTGTTGATGTTCGGCTCTTTCAATCTTTTTGCGATTGGTCTGGTGGGCGAATATGTCGCCAAAATCATGCTGGAGGTTAAAGGCCGCCCGCGCTTGATCCGCGCAGCACTGATACGTCATGGCAAAGTCACAGAATTGCTGCCAGATGGCAAAGCCTGAAAATGCACACTTCGATGACCGAAAAACTGCCGATACTCATCACTTATGCCTTGATCGGATTGCTACTGGCACTATGGCCATTGGCGGCCAGAAGATCCGCCGGATTTGCACACAAGCTGCCGTCAGTTACCGACGACTTACGAACCATCAAGCTGCTTGTAACGTTGGGGGTTGTGTGCGGTTTACTGATTGCAAGAGTGCTGCCGTGGTGGCGGCATACAGGAGGCCGGGGGTTCACCGTATCTGTGGGTGAAATGACAGTATTCGCCGTCATCGTAGTGATATTTACAGCAGTCTTTTTTCGTGCGCCTAACAACCTAGAAGAGACCGCTCCACTACCTCAAAAAGCAAGCGCAGTGCAAAATTCCCTATTTGCCATAGCTGTTGTAATACTGAGCTTCAGCACCCTCACTTATGTCAGCGGAGATGTCCTGTTTTCAGCGTGGCACCATTGGGGAGCATATATAGGACCCAGCGAATTGCTCTCGGCAGGTGCACGCATTTTTAGGGATTTTCCACCGCAATATGGCCTTGGGCCCACCCTGCTCATTGCCTCGGTCTGCGGACGAAACTGCTGGGTAGGTAGTTATTATCTGATCAGCATTTTCACGCTGCTGTTTGCATTCAGCGTGACCGCATTGGCATTGCGCATCACACGGCCAAGGCAGTTGACGTTGCGCGCTGCAGTGCTCTTGCTTTGCGTGGCCTGCTGTTTTTTCTGGAACAGTTTTCCGGTCATGGGCGGTTCACCCACAGCGTTTCCATCCGTCAACGGCATGCGCTTCCTGCCAGTGCTCACGCTCACCGCATTACTGCTTTATTTTGACAGCGACAGCGACAATTTTCCGTACTGGATAGGTCACCTGTGCTGGGCTGTCGCCGCGCTCTGGTCGATTGAATCTGCGTTTTATGCCACCTGTGTCTGGTGGCCTCACTTTATGCTCGTGCGGCAGGCAAAAAAAGGCGCCGCGGTATTGCCAACGCTGCTGCGCAGTGTCAGCATCCTAGTTTTTAATCTCGGCCTGCTGACCGCCTGTTTCCTGATGGTTTACTGGCTGGCATATCGCACAACACCCACAGCACACGGTTTGTTTGCCTATGTATTGAGTCCACCAGGCGCCTTGCCCATCAACATCAAAGGAACCATCTGGTTTTTTGCTGTCGCCTTAATGTTGTCCACCTGGGTCAACTGGCAAACCTTTCAGCAAAGCGGAAATACTGCTGCGCTGCGCCAAGGCATTTTGCTTTCGTTGCTGGCCTACTCGACGTTTTCCTATTTTCTGGGCCGAAGCCACGACAACAATGTCCTGAACCTGTTGCCATTCATTTTGCTGATGCTGCTTCACGCATGGGCGCGGACAGCAGGTTTCGCAAGGGGACTGGCCATCGGCTTGCTTGCTTGCTTGCTAGGTTGGTTAAGCGTGTTCAACTGGAACGCCTGGCAGACTGGTGCAAAAGCAAGTCCGCAGACCTGGTTTGACCCGCTGTGGATACGCTGGGCACTCCCGGAAGCAGGTGGACAGGCCTTATTCCCAGAGGCGACTCTGGCAGTGATCGCACAAACACAAAGTTTGTTGCCTGAGCCCGTCACTGTGGTGGGTCCATTCCTGAACCCATCCTCTTCCGCATCAAACGCAGTATGGAGCGTCTTCCACGGACCAGCCAATTTATACGCATTTCCGTCGGCGTTACGCCGGGAGTTTTTAGACCAAGGTGCAGCCACGCTTCAACGCAGTGGCTGGCTAGTGGTTGATGTAAACCAGCCAGATATCCGTTTGCTGGTTGAAGATTTTGATAGTGTCTACGTCAGGACACAGGCTTTTGAAATGAGTGGCTATCTCGCTATCCATTACGCAGTGCGCTGACTCTTAAAGCGTGCTGACAGCATGGTGTCCAGCCTCATTGATGAGAAACACATGATAAAAATACCAAGATCTTGTCCGGTATGCCGGGCTGGCGCGGACCAGGCAAGCTTGTTTCTTGAAAACAGTATCGACCCGGCCAAACTGTCGGGCTTCAGCTTTTCATCGCGCAAGGCGCCCGAGTACATGAGTCATCGGCTGGTTCAATGCGCAGTGTGTGATCTGGTCTACGCCGACCAACCACCGGATACGGATGAACTTGCGCGCGCCTACCACTTGGCAGACTACGACAGTTCTGAAGAAGCCAACGACGCTGCAGCCGCCTATGCGCTTGCAGCCAGGCAAGCACTCGCGCAGTTGAAGCAACATCGCTGCGCACTGGAAATCGGCACAGGAACAGGTATTTTTTTGGACTGCCTGAAAAGTGAAGGTTTTACTAAACTGGTTGGGGTTGAACCGTCCTCCGCAGCGATACAGGCCGCGCCAGAACATCGTCGTGCCTGGATCAGGGAAGGCATGTTTGAAGAGGCAGATTTTCAGTCAGAGTCGTTTGACCTCGTTTGCTGTTTCATGACGCTGGAGCATGTGCGTGACCCTCGCGTCATCGCCGAGGCCGCGCTGCGGCTGTTACGACCGGGTGGCGTGTTCGTCGCCGTGACACATGACTACCGCAGCCCGGTCAACCGTTTCCTGGGCAAGCGCTCCCCCATCATTGACATCGAACACATGCAACTGTTTTCAGCGTCAAGCGTGCGGAAATTGCTGGAAGACGCCGGGTATAAAAAGATCACTGTCAACGCATTTGTAAATCGGTATCGGTTGGGTTACTGGTTGCGTCTGGCACCCCTGCCTGCGGGTATCAAGTCAAGCATCGCACGTGGGCTGCGCATACTGGGTCTGGACAGTATCAAGCTTGGAATGAACGTGGGCAACCTGTTTGTCGCCGGCTTTAAACATGGTTAAAAGTTTGCGGCGTTTTCGGTCACTATGGCATGCCAGCCGCTTCGCGGCGATGCTTCGCGACAATGAAATACTTCGATTCATTGTCGCTGGCGGCGTCAACACACTGTTAGGCTATGCGCTTTACAGCCTGGCCATCATTTTTGGGGCGGCTGCCTGGTTGGCCCTTCTGGTCAGCATGCTGATGGGTTCCATTTTTAATTTTTTTACAACTGGCGGCTACGCATTCAGGCAATTGTCAAAAGCACGCTACCCCCGTTTTGTGACTTGCTACCTGGTGGTGTATAGCGTCAATCTGATGTTGCTTGAAGCCCTTTCGCTTTCAATAAGCAACAAACTGGTGTCCCAAGCCATTTTGCTGGTTCCATTGGCTGTCCTGTCGTATGTCCTGATGGCGCGTCTGGTGTTTGTCAAGCGTAACTGAGCAGACGGGCCGCGACGCCTCAGCCATAAAATTTTTGTCAACTTCAGTTTGAGTGGCTAACCCTGGCGCCTGCTATGTCTGCACTGCCGTGGCTTGTGAATGGGCTTGGCCGTGCTGTCACACTGAATGTCCTGCTAAAAATAGGCTTTACAGAGGCGCTGAGGTAATTTGGTGCAGACGTCGAGCTTGTTTGATTCGCTCAGCGCGACAAAACAACGCTGGCAAAATTGACCCGCGGCGCCGCAGACACTGGTGGCAAGTTATTGATCCGGCACGATTTATTCATGAAGCGGCGTAAGCGACTTTGGGGTCGCCGAAGTACTTTTTCACCCGCTTCGGTGTTTGCTCAAGCATTGTCATGTGTTCAGTGGCAGCAGCCCTGAGTTTTGCTTTCGTTCGTACCGGCACTTTGGACGTGATCGCATGCTTGAGGTCTGCGTTTAACCTCTCTTCAGGATTGAGCTCAGGGCCATAGCTGGGCAAATAGAACAACTCAATCTTCTGGGCGTTTTCCAGCGCCCAGGCTTTAACGGGCTTGCTGTGATGAACCCGCAAGTTGTCCAGTATCAGGAACACTTTGCGCTGTGTATCTTTGATCAACGCCCCAAGAAACTCAATGAACTTGTCTGAGTTAAACGACTCATCAATGATCATCCAGCCCGTCTTGCCTTGATTGGTCACAGTCGCAATCATCGACAGCTTGTGGCGCGTGCCGCCGACAGCAAACGTCACGGGTGTTTTGCCCACTGGCGCGTAGCTCCTGCCCCTGACGTCGGTGTTGACCAGTGCGGTCTCATCGCCCCAGTGAATCTCTGCTCCTTCTGCCTTGGCTTTGGCTTCAATGGCGGGGTGCTTATCGAGCCACGCCTGGACGGCCTCAGGGCGCTGCTCATAGGCCTTTTTGATCGGCTTTTGTGGTGTAAATCCCCAACGCGCCAGGTAGTTACCTACCGCCCGAATAGACAGTTTGATGCCTAGGCTCAGCTCGATGTGCTGGCGCACTGCGGGTCTGCTCCACAAGGCAAAGTCCATCTTCAATTGCTCGGGGCGCTTGTCGCAAATCGTTTGGGCAATGCCCCACTCTTGTTCAGGGCTCAGGCTGCGTCCGCTGCCCGGCTTCTTGCCGCGTACACCGGGCTTTAGCGTAGCACTCGCGCCTGCACCGTGCAGGCGTAACGCGGTGTTGACGGCCGTCCAGCTCAACTCCGTCAGTTCCACGATCCGCGTCACACCAACACCCTTGCGGTGCATGCGTATGACTTGCTTGCGGCGTTCATGCAGTACTTCGCGCGACTGCTTGCGGGCATCTTCTTTTTGCATGAACTGTTGACTTCGATAATCATCAAAAATTCATTTATAAATCGTGCCGGGTCTATAGTAAGCATGGCCCTTGCATTTTGCGGACAGCTGACTTTTTTCGTACTCGTTGCGCTCTGACGACCCATGTTGATGGGCAGTGTGGCTGCTGCCTGGTTTGTATTCTTGCAGGCGGGCGGCGACTACGTACTCGCAGCTGCGGGCCGTTATGCACAGCAGGCCGTGCCAGTGGCAGCTGCGCTTCTACTGGGCTTGCTGATACTGGCCACACAATGGACTCGAACAATTCCAGCATGCCTGCTGTTACTTACGCTTGCGGTGTAGCACTTCAGATTTGACTTCGCCCAACCAAACGGCATCCCTGGTAGGTAACATGCAACGCACACACCAGTGCCACCCATTACGCCCAGCATGCGGTTTCTTGATTTTTACAACCTGCCAGCTGTGGCTTTGACGCTGGGTTCCGTACCGCTAGATTCGCCTTGGCGGCTGAACCCTGACCATGCTGCGTTGGTTTTAAAGCAGATCGATCCCCTCAAACCGAGACAGGCCGTCGCGGCAGTGAACCTTGACTCCACCGGCACCACACTCAAGCCGCCACCACAGCCGGCAACTTCTCCACAGAGATTCTGGTTATGCGGCCTTTACAAGCCGTGTAGACCGCCTGCGGAACGAGCGGTGGATGCCGAGCTAGCCGGGGCTAGCTAGCGACAACTTAGCTGTTTGCTTTCTGGTAGTTTGCAATACCGTCAGTGATTTCTTTTTTGGCAGCGTCAGGGCCTTCCCAACCGCCAATTTTGACCCACTTGCCTTCTTCCAGATCTTTGTAGTGCTCAAAAAAGTGGGCAATGGTTTTTAACCGCAGCGGATTCATGTCTTCAGGTTTTTTCCAGTGGCTGTAGAGCGAACATTTTTTATCAATCGGCACCGCCAGCACCTTGCCATCTTCACCGGCTTCGTCGGTCATCTTCAAAATACCGATAGCGCGGCAGGTCACCACAACGCCTGGAATCAGGGGCACTGGCGTGATCACCAGCACATCGACTGGATCGCCATCACCGCTGATAGTGCGGGGCACATAGCCGTAGTTGGTCGGGTAGTGCATGGACGTGCTCATGAAACGGTCCACAAAAATCGCGCCGGATTCTTTGTCCACTTCGTACTTCACCGGGTCAGCATTCATCGGAATTTCGATGATCACGTTGAAAGATTCTGGGACGTTTTTGCCGGGGGAAACTTTATCTAAAGACATGGTCGGTTTTTTGTTTGGAAAATAAGGAACGCGGAAACCGCAGGAATCGACAGCCGATTGCTCGCTAAGGATTTACCCTCATTTTACTGATTCAGACCTTACGGTGCCTCAAGTTGTCATGTTTTGGCGTTAAATTTCGACAGTTGGCCAATCGTCTCCACGCCTTGTGAGAGCAACGAGGAAGCAACGCAGCGGGGTTGCAACTCCAAAAAGCTAGCGTTGCAACCCCTCCAAGCGAAAAACAACGTAGGAGATTTTAAATATGTCATCCATGACAGGCAACCCGGCGCTCATTTTGGCGCTAGTGTGCGGACTGATCGCCGTGGCTTACGGCTTTTGGGCACGCAGCTGGATTCTTTCCCAGAACGCAGGCAATGCGCGCATGCAGGAAATCGCAGCGGCGATTCAAACAGGTGCGGCGGCCTACCTCGCCCGGCAATACAAAACCATCGCCATGGTCGGCGTCATTTTGGCGGTGCTGATCGGCTTTTTTCTTGACGGTAAAACGGCCGTCGGCTTTGTTGTCGGTGCTGTGCTTTCAGGCGCTTGCGGCTTTATCGGCATGAATGTATCGGTGCGCGCCAATGTACGCACTGCGCAGGCTGCCACCAAAGGCATTGGCCCCGCACTGGACGTTGCCTTCCGGGGCGGCGCCATCACCGGCATGCTGGTCGTGGGTCTGGGCCTGCTGGGCGTGACTGGTTTTTTCTGGTTTCTGGTGGGCAACGGCAACCTGACGCCCGACAAAAAACTCGCTGACCTGCTCAACCCGCTGATCGGCTTTGCATTCGGCTCCTCATTGATCTCGATCTTTGCGCGGCTGGGCGGCGGTATTTTCACCAAGGGTGCCGATGTGGGTGCCGACCTGGTAGGTAAGGTTGAAGCCGGTATTCCGGAAGATGACCCACGCAATCCTGCCGTTATTGCCGACAACGTCGGCGACAACGTCGGTGACTGCGCCGGGATGGCGGCTGACCTGTTTGAAACCTATGCGGTCACCCTGATTGCAACCATGGTGCTGGGCGCGCTGCTGGTGGCGTCAAGCCCCATGAATGCGGTGTTGTACCCACTTGCACTCGGTGCAGTGTCTATCGTGGCCTCGATCATTGGTTGCTTTTTTGTCAAGGCCTCGCCGGGCATGAAAAACGTGATGCCGGCCTTGTACAAAGGCCTGGCCATTGCCGGCATTCTTTCACTGGTCGCCTTTTACTTTGTCACCACCTGGCTGATGCCCGACAACGCGATCACCGCCACCGGCAGCCAGATGAAGCTGTTCGGCGCCTGCGCCGTTGGCCTGGTCCTGACCGCTGCACTGGTGTGGGTGACCGAGTACTACACCGGGACGCAGTACGCGCCCGTCAAGCACATTGCAGAGGCCTCCACCACCGGCCACGGCACCAACATCATTGCGGGCCTTGGGGTGTCGATGCGTTCGACTGCATGGCCTGTGGTGTTTGTGTGTATTGCCATTCTGGTGTCGTACAAGCTGGCGGGTTTGTTCGGCATTGCGATTGCCGCAACGTCGATGCTGAGCATGGCCGGTATCGTCGTGGCGCTGGACGCTTACGGCCCCATCACCGACAACGCCGGCGGTATTGCCGAGATGGCCGACATGCCGCCCGAAGTGCGCGCAGTCACTGACCCGCTCGACGCCGTGGGTAACACCACCAAAGCCGTGACCAAAGGCTACGCAATCGGCTCTGCGGGCCTGGCGTCACTGGTATTGTTTGCCGACTACACCCACAAACTTGAAAGCTACGGCCGCGCGATCAGCTTTGACCTGAGCGACCCGCTGGTCATCGTCGGCCTGTTTATTGGCGGCCTGATTCCCTACCTGTTTGGTGCCATGGCCATGGAAGCCGTGGGCCGCGCAGCCGGCTCGGTGGTCGTCGAAGTGCGTCGGCAGTTCGCTGATGGCCTGATCATGGCTGGCAAGCGCAAGCCTGACTACAGCGCTGCCGTTGACATGCTGACCACATCGGCCATCAAGGAAATGATCATTCCGTCACTGCTGCCTGTGGTGGTGCCGGTTCTGGTCGGTCTGCTGCTAGGTCCCAAAGCGCTGGGCGGCATGCTGATGGGCACCATCATCACCGGTATCTTTTTGGCAATTTCAATGTGTACCGGCGGCGGCGCCTGGGACAACGCCAAAAAATACATCGAAGACGGCCACCACGGCGGCAAGGGCTCTGATGCCCACAAAGCCGCCGTCACCGGCGATACCGTCGGTGACCCCTACAAAGACACTGCGGGCCCGGCGATTAATCCGTTGATCAAGATCATCAACATCGTGGCGTTGCTGATCGTGCCGCTGGTAGTAAAGTTTCATGGCGGTGAGGCGGTTGCTGCACCGGCAGCACCGATGATGGCACCAGCGGCAATGACAGCGCCCGCCGCCACCGTGATGGCACCGGCCATGCCGGCACCAGCGCCCAAGCAGGCACCGGACGCCGCTGCAACGCCGACACCTGCGCCTGCATCGGCCAGCAAGTAAATTGATCAATCGCGCCTTCAAGCCCGCTTCGGCGGGCTTTTTTATGGACTTAAACGCTATCAAATAAATAGCTATATGTCCCTGCAAAATATAAAGAAAAGACTTTTTTATCCATAATTTAGAACCCGAACGCTGCGATCAGCATCCATACCTCCACCAACTAAGCACAATAGCGTCATGCAGTTCAATTACATCGCCAACACTTCTGTCCCCTCTTCCTCCGGCAAAACCATTCCTGTCATTGACCCATCAGATGGCCAGGTATTTGACGAGATCCAGCGCAGCCATGCGGGTGACATTGACGCCGCCGTCAGCGCTGCCCGTGATGGCTTCGACATGGTCTGGCAACACATCAATGCGCCCGAGCGGGGCCGGCTGCTGATGAAGCTGTCAAACAAGGTGGCCGATCACGCCGATGAACTGGCGCTGATAGAGCAGCGCGACTGCGGCAAGCCCGTCAAACAAGCCAGGGCAGACGCCGCCGCGCTGGCCCGCTACTTTGAATTTTATGCAGGGGCCTGCGACAAACTGCACGGCGACACGATTCCGTACCAGAACGGCTACAGCGTCATGACCTGGCGTGAACCCCACGGCGTCACGGGTCACATCATTCCGTGGAACTATCCGATGCAGATTTTTGGCCGTAGCGTGGGTGGCGCACTTGCCGCCGGCAATGTGTGTGTCGTCAAGCCCAGCGAAGACGCCTGTCTGTCACTGATCCGGGTGGCACAGCTGGCAGCCGAGGTCGGCTTTCCGGCCGGTGCCATCAACATCGTCACAGGCTACGGGCATGAGGTCGGCGATGCATTGGCGCGCCACAAAGGCATAGAACACATCAGCTTTACAGGCAGCCCAAGCGTTGGCACGCTGATCCAGCAGGTAGCCGCTGTTCGCCATTGTCCGGTCACCCTTGAGCTGGGTGGCAAGAGCCCACAAATCGTGTTTGCCGATGCCGACCTCGACGCAGCCCTGCCCACCATCATCAATGCCATCGTGCAAAACGCAGGACAAACCTGCTCGGCCGGATCGCGTTTGCTGGTTGAGCAAAGTATTTACGAGCCGCTGCTGGAGCGACTCGGGCAAGCTTTTGAGAAGCTGCGCGTCGGCCCCGCCGCGATGGATCTGGACGTCGGCCCGCTGATCCGCCAAAGCCAGCAGCAACGTGTGTGGGATTTTCTGAGCGATGCGCAGGTAGCAGGCATCCCCATGGTGGCGCAAGGCCAGATTGTCGACGACGCGCCCGATACTGGCTTTTATCAGGCGCCCACATTGCTGCGCGATGTGCCCGTGATGCACCGGCTGGCGCAAGAAGAAGTGTTTGGCCCGGTACTCTGCGCCATGTCCTTCAAAGACGAAGCCCACGCTATTGAGCTGGCCAACGCAACACAATTTGGACTAGTCGCAGGCGTGTGGACGCAAGACGGCGCACGTCAGTTCCGCATGGCAAAGAAACTGCGTAGTGGCCAGGTTTTCATCAACAACTACGGCGCCGGCGGCGGGGTTGAATTGCCGTTTGGTGGCGTAAAATCATCTGGCTACGGTCGTGAAAAGGGGTTTGAGGCCTTGTATGGCTTCACCACTTTGAAAACCGTTTCTATCCGCCATGGTTAAGCTGCTTCCCTTGCGCAGTGGCTACCGATAAGATGCCATTTGCTCACGCGCTGAAACACACCCATCCCGTTCATAAACACCTGGAGACAAACCCATGCGGGTAAAAAACAAAACCATCATCGTCACCGGCTCGGGCGGCGGCATCGGCGAAGGCATTGCCAAGCGCCTGGCGGCAGAAGGCGCGCAGGTCATCGTCAACGACATCAACGTAGCGATGGGTGAACAAGTCGTGGCGGCCATCGTCAAGGCCGGCGGCACAGCATCTTTTTTTGCTGCGGATGTTACAAAATCTGATGAGGTCAAAGCACTGGTCGCTGCCGCCGTTGCGCGCTACGGCAAGCTTGATGTGGTGGTGAACAACGCAGGCTGGACGCACCGCAACCAGCCTGCCCTGGACGTGAGTGAGGACGACTTTGACAAGTGCTACGCCATCAACGTCAAAAGTATTTACCTGTCGACGATCCACACCACGCCGGTTTTCCGCGCTCAGGGCGGCGGCAGTTTTATCAACATCGCCTCAACCGCTGGCGTGCGCCCTCGCCCAGGCCTGACCTGGTACAACGGCTCTAAAGGCGCAGTCATCACCACGTCAAAGTCTTTGGCTGCCGAGCTGGGGCCAGACAACATCCGGGTGAACTGCATTAACCCGGTGTTCAACCCTGACACGGGTCTGTCAGCCGAATTTGCAGGCGGACCGCTGGACGAAGCGCGCAAAGCCAAGTTCAGAAGCAGTATTCCGCTGGGGCGTTTTTCAACCGCCCTGGACGTGGCCAATGCAGCGCTGTACCTGGCCAGCGATGAGGCCGATTTTATCAGCGGCGTGTGCATTGAGGTGGATGGAGCACGCTGCGTTTGATTCCGCTTTCCATCACCATTTAAAAACGAGATGTTGCGGCTTCGCGCCCAATCTCGCATTGAAATGGAAACGGACCTAGACTCATAGAACATGCTTGAAAAGACCATTCTCCTGGCGGACATCCGCTATGCAAGCCGGATGCCGCATATTCCCGCGCAACGCACTGCGCCCACCGGCCTACTCAGTGACACGTTAGCACGGCCACTGCGCGATTTACGCATCAGCGTGACAGATCGCTGCAATTTCCGCTGCAGTTATTGCATGCCGAGCGAAGTTTTTAACAAGGACTATGCGTTTTTGCCGCAAACGTCCTTGCTGAGTTTTGAAGAAATTACCCGGCTCACACGCGTTTTTGTGACGCATGGCGTTGAAAAAATCAGGCTCACGGGTGGCGAGCCCTTGCTCCGAAAGCACCTGGAAGTGCTGATTGAAATGCTCGCCAAAATTCAGACCCCCGAGGGCAAGCCGCTCGACATCACACTGACTACCAATGCGTCACTACTCGCCAAAAAGGCGCAGTCGTTGAAAGACGCTGGCCTGCAGCGGGTCACCGTCAGTCTGGACGCACTGGACGACGCCACGTTCCGAAGAATGAACGATGTGGATTTTCCCGTTGCTGACGTGCTCCGGGGCATTGAAGCTGCGCAAAAAGTTGGCCTGGCCCCTGTCAAGATCAACATGGTGGTTAAGCGCGGTACCAACGACGCGGAGATTTTGCCGATGGCCAGGCACTTCAGAAACTCCGGCACAGTGCTGCGCTTTATTGAGTACATGGATGTAGGTGCCACCAACGGCTGGCGCATGGACGAGGTGCTACCTTCGGCCCAAGTGATTGAACGCATCAACACCGAGTTTCCAGTGACCGCCATCAACCCGAACTACACGGGTGAAACCGCCGAGCGCTGGCGCTACGCCGATGGTGCGGGTGAGATCGGCGTCATCAGCAGCGTGACACAGGCCTTTTGCAGTGACTGCAACCGGGCAAGGCTGTCTACCGAAGGCAAGCTGTTTTTGTGCCTGTTTGCCAGCCAGGGGCATGACCTGCGCGCCTTGCTGCGAGGGGGTTTTGACGATGACCAGATTGCAGGCGCCGTGGCGCATATCTGGCAAAAACGCGATGACCGTTACTCCGAGCAGCGCGCTGCCCTGCCACCCGACACCAGCTTGCAGGGCAGTGGTTTAAAACGTGTCGAAATGAGTTATATCGGAGGCTAGATTTGTCAAACGAAACCATCAATCCGCCACTGCACATAGAGGCCATCACCGCCGTTATTTTGGCTGGTGGCCGCGGCTCGCGCATGGGCGGTGTTGACAAGGGACTGCAAAACTTCAACGGCGTGCCTTTAGCGCTGCACACCCTGCTGCGCCTGAGCCCGCAGGTGGGCGACATCATCATCAATGCCAACCGCAATCTTGCTGCCTATGAATCATTTGGCGTACCGGTCTGGCCTGACGCAACCGCCATGGGTGACTACGCCGGGCCACTGGCCGGTTTCATGACCGGACTGGCACACTGTGAAACGCCTTACCTGCTGACGGTGCCATGCGACACCCCCCTCTTTCCACCGGACCTGGTGAGCCGGCTGGCCGACGCATTGGCCCATGCCGGTGCAGACTTTGCCGTGGCAAGTGCGCCTGAAGAAGATGGGCAGTCCAGGCCCCAGCCGGTGTTTTGCCTGATGGGCACGCACATGCTTGAAAGCCTGCATCGCTTCACCCAGGGCGGCGGCAGAAAAATTGACGCCTGGACGGCGCAGCACACCGTGGTCCACGTGTCTTTTAATCTGGCGAGTGATGATGCTCATGCGTTTTTCAATGCCAACACGCTGGCCGAACTGCACCGGCTGGAATCTCGCCTGTCCTGACAACTTTGATGAAAAACCTTGCTCAGATCGCCGCCGAACTGCAGGGCTACGACCCACAGGCGCTGTCAGCCAACGATGTGCTGGTATTTTTAGGCAAGCTGGTCCAGCCCGTGGTGGAAACGCTGGACCTGCCGCTATTTGAAGCTCTGGGACGCGTGCTGGCTGAAGATGTGGTTTCGCCTTTTGACGTGCCGCCAAATGACAACTCGGCCATGGATGGTTATGCGCTTGCCGGGCATCAACTCGATCCGGTCGCGCCGATTGAATTACGGGTGGTAGGCACAGCGCTGGCTGGCAAAGCCTGGCAAGGCACGGTTGCGCTTGGCCAGTGCGTCAAGATCATGACCGGCGCCATCATGCCGCCAGGGCTGGACACCGTGGTGCCGCAGGAGTTCGTTTCTGACACGGCCGACCTCATCACCATCCCTGCCAAAGTACTCAAGCCTGGCGACAACCGTCGCCTGCGCGGAGAAGACTTGGCGCACGGCAAGTCTGCGCTGCACAAGGGAGAACTGGTCACGCCTGCCCGCCTTGGGCTGGCAGCGTCGCTGGGCCTTGCCACGCTGAAATGCTGGCGACCCCTGCGTGTGGCGTACTTTTCAACTGGTGACGAAATACTTTCACTTGGGGAAGCCCCGCGTGAAGGCGCGGTGTACGACAGCAACCGCTACACCGTGTTCGGCATGCTAAGCCGGATGGGCTGCCAGGTGATAGACATGGGTGTGGTGCGTGATGAGCCTGCGGCACTGGAGGCCGCTTTCTTGCAGGCGGCCGCACAAGCCGACGCCATCATCACATCGGGCGGGGTCAGCGTTGGCGAGGCCGACCATACCAAAACGATGATGAAAAAACTTGGCGACGTGGCCTTTTGGCGCATCGCCATGCGGCCCGGTCGCCCGATGGCTGTGGGACGTATCCAGACTAGCCAAGCAGCGTCAAAATTACAAGCAAAATCGACTTCTTCGGCAGCAAATACCGGGGCTAGCAGCTATAAAAAAAGTAGCAAACTACACACCGCCATTTTGTTTGGCCTACCCGGCAACCCGGTGGCTGTGATGGTCACTTTTCTGGCATTTGTGCGCCCGGCACTGCTGCAGATGATGGGCGCCACTGCACCGACCCCACCCTTGCTGAAAGCCCGCAGCATGGAGGCGATTCGCAAAAAACCGGGCCGCACCGAATACCAGCGTGGCTGGGTGTCAACGGCTGCAGATGGTTCGCTGCAAGTTAAAACCACTGGCAACCAGGGCTCTGGTGTTTTAAGCTCGATGGCTCAAGCCAATGGGCTGCTGGTATTGCACCACGGGCAGGGCAATTTTGCGGTTGGCGACTCGGTTGATGTGCTGATGTTTGATGGCGTGATATGACCCCCACGGTCGCTCACTTGGTGTAACTCCCTGCCCCCAAAGGGGGCCGCTGCGCCGGTGGCTCGGCCAAGCCGGTTACACGACCCCTACTTGAAAACACTGCACCGCCTGTTATTTGCCCACATACTCAGGGTGGATAACAGCAACATCAGGCTCTTCTCTGGCAACGGCCGTGTTCGCCCCAGGAATCGCTTTACGCGCAAACAGGGTGTACATGGTGGGCACCACAAACACCGTGAGCAAGGTCCCCAGCGACATGCCGCCGACAATAACCCAGCCAATTTGAATACGGCTTTCAGCGCCCGCACCGTGGGCCAACGCAAGCGGTATCGCGCCCAGCACCATGGCAGCAGTGGTCATCAAAATTGGGCGCAGCCGCTGGGCCGAGGCTTTGACAAGCGCGTCCACCATCTCCATGCCCTGCCCGCGCAGCTGGTTGGTGAACTCGACGATCAAAATGCCGTGTTTAGTGATCAGACCAACCAGTGTGATCAGACCGATCTGCGAATACACGTTCAAGGAGCCCCCAGACCACTTGAGCGCCAGCAGTGCGCCGATCATCGACAGGGGCACTGACAGCATGATCACCAGCGGGTCCACAAAGCTTTCGAACTGCGCTGCCAGCACCAGGAAAATAAACAGCAGCGCCAGCCCAAACACAATCACCAACGCACCTTGTGAGTTTTTGAACTCGCGCGAAGTGCCGTTGAGGTCGGTGCTGTATCCGGTTTTCAATACCTTGGCAGCTGTTTGATCCATGAACTTGAGCGCCTCGCCGAGCGAATAGTCGCTCGACAGATTGGCCGTGATCGTCACCGAGCGGCGCTGGCCAAAGTGGTTCAGTTCACGCGGCGAAACGCTCTCACGCACCTTGACCAAAGCCGACAGCGGAATAATGGCATCATTGCGGCCGCGCACGTAAATGCGGTCAATGTCTTCCGGTGTGGTGCGGCCACGGTCTTCAGTTTGCACCACCACGTCGTACTGCTCGCCATCACGCTTGTAGCGTGTCACGTTACGGCCACCGAGCAGCGTTTCAATCGCCTTGGCGACCACCTCAACACTCACGCCCAAGTCAGCGGCCTTGTCGCGTTCGACCTCAATGCGCAGCTCGGGCTTGTTCAGCCGCAAGTCCACGTCAGGCGACACAATGCCCGGATTTTTGGCGATTTCTTCGAGCAACTGGCGCACCACCACGTTCAGGTTCTGGTAGCTGTCAGACGTTTGCACGACAAAATTAAGGGGCCGCTCACGAAAGCCCTGGCCCAGCGACGGCGGCGTGATCGGAAACGCTGTCACGCCCGGCAAGGCATTGAATTTTGGCAGCAGCTCTTTCGCCATATCGACGGTCGTGCGCGTGCGGTCATCCCAGTCGACCGTGCGGTAGACAACGCTGGCCTGCGCCACGGTAGGGTTGCCCACGCTGGCAAATATCCGGTCAAATTCCTTGAAGGATTCGCCCATCTTCTCGAGTGCTCGGGCGTAGCGGTCGGTGTAGTCCAGCGTGGCACCGTCGGGGGCGGTGACGTTCGCCAGAATCACGCCGCGGTCTTCGATCGGCGAAAGTTCCTGCTTCATGGTCGGAAACACCAGCGCAATAGCCACACCACTGAGCAGCATGATGGCCACTACAATCCAGCGCGCCTGTAACACCACTCCTTTGATCTTCTGGCCGAAGCTCGCGTTTTTCGGGGTCTGAAAACGTGCCGTGACAATCCAACGCAGGGCCGCCCCGTAACGGTCCGACAGGGAGGTCAACACGCGCTCCATGCCACTGTCAAACCAGTTCGGTTTGGGGTTGTGCTTGAGCAACTGCGTGCACAGCATTGGCGTCAATGTCAGCGCGACAAAGCCCGACACCACCACCGCCCCGGCCAATGCCAGCGCAAATTCGACAAACAGGCGCCCGGTTCGGCCCGGCGTGAAGGCCAGTGGCGCATACACCGCGACCAGCGTCGCCGTCATGGTGATGATTGCAAAACCAATTTCACGCGCACCTTTGATGCCCGCCGAAAACGGATCCATACCCTCTTCAATGTGCCTGAAGATGTTTTCAAGCATCACAATCGCATCGTCCACCACCAAGCCGATCGCCAGTACCAGCGCCAGCAGCGTCAGGGTGTTGATGGTGAAACCGGCCAGCGCCATCAAGGCAAAGGTGCCCACCAGGCTGACGGGAATGGTGACGATGGGAATCAGAGAGGCACGAAAGGTCCGTAAAAATACAAAAATCACCAGCGCCACCAGGACCACTGCCTCGACGATGGTGCGGTAGACGTTTTTGACGGAACGGTCAATGAACACCGAGTTGTCATTGGCCACATCAATCAGCATGTCGGCGGGCAAGTCAGCTCTGAGTTTGGGAATGGCCTCGAGCACACCTTTTGACAGGTCCAGCGGGTTGGCTGTTGCCTGCCGGATCACGCCTACGGCAACTGCGGAACGGCCATTGAGCCGGACGGCTGTGCGCTCGTCTGCAGCGCCTTCCTGCACGCGCGCCACGTCGCGTAGCTTGACCGAAAACCCATTGACAGTTTTGATCACAATCTCGCCAAACTGGGCCGGCTTGACCAGATCGGTTTGCGAGGTCACGCTGAACTCCCGCTGCTGGGACTCGATGCGGCCGGCAGGTAGCTCCAGGTTGCTGCGCTTGATGGCATCTTCCACATCCTGTGTGGTGAGCCGGTAAGCGGCCAGCTTGTCGGTGTCCAGCCAGACGCGCATGGCGTATTTGCGCTCGCCAAAAATACGCACGTCCGCCACGCCCGTCACCGTCTGAAAGCGCGGTTTGACGATTCGATTGACCAAATCGTTGATTTGCAGCGCTGTCAGCGACTCACTTGAAAACGCAATTTGGATCACTGGAAACGCATCGGCCTCGACCTTTGCAATAACTGGCTCTTCAATCGCCTGCGGCAGCCTGTTGCGCACCCGCGACGTGCGGTCACGTACCTCGGCAGCGGCAGAATCGGCGTCTTTTTCAAGTCTGAAGCGCACGCTGATCTGCCCCTGGTCGGCACGGCTGATAGAGGTGATGACATCCACGCCGTCAATCCCGGCAATCGAGTCTTCCAGCGGTTTGGTGACCTGCGACTCAATCACCTCGGCCGATGCGCCGGCATACCGCACGCTCACGGTCACCACCGGCTCGTCAATTTTGGGGTACTCACGTACCGCAAGGCGGTTGAAGCTCACAGCACCGACCAACAAAATCAGCAGCGACAGCACCGTGGCGAAAACCGGTCGGCGTATGGAGATTTCAGCGAGTTGCATAAGAGAGGCTTTGTGACGATCGAGCTGACTTATAAGCGATGGCGTTGCGATTTACCAGCACTGTCAGGCAGGGTTTCGTGCGGCGGGCTGGGTATTGCCCTGCGCCGGTTTTGGTTTTGAAGCGGTTTCCCCGTTGGCAGCGCGGCCGTCAAGCGCTATGTCGCCGCAAGGGTTCGGGCCCGTTAGCGGCGTGCCCTTCGCGGAAGCACGATCTGCTTTTACAGCGGCAGGCGCTGACGCCGGAGCGGCGGCCAGAGAAAGCGCCGAAGCCGACGCGGGCGTTGCGGCAGCCGCCGTACCCCGGCCATCTTTAGCTGGCCCACTGGCAGCCGGGCGTGCACTGGTCAGGCTCACCACGGTGACGGTGGTGCCATCGCGCTGCACCCGCTGCTGGCCCGTGGTGACCACCGTGTCACCGGCTTCCAGGCCATCAAGAATTTCAACCTGGCCGGGGCGACGCAACCCAACCTTGACCTCCACCCGCAGGGTGGTGCGGGTTTGCGCAGTCGCCCCTGCCAGCAACTTGATCACGTATTGCCGGCCACCTTGTGGAACGATGGCTTCCTCGGGAATCACACGCGCATTCTCACGCTCACCAAACACGGCGTTGACTCTGGCAAACATGCCGGGGCGCAACTGCAGCTGGCGGTTGTCAATACAGCCGCGCACCCCGACCGAGCGACCATTCGCATCAATCAACGGGTCAATCGCCTGTACCTGCGCGGTGTATTTGCGGCCCGGCAACGCGTCGATGTCCAGCATGGCCGTCTGGCCCCGCTTGACTTTGCTCTGGAAACGCTCTGGTAGCCGGAAGTCAACAAAGATCGCCTCGATGTCTTCGATGTTGACAATGTCTGCGCCGTCCTTGAGGTAGTCACCTACATTGACCTGACGAATGCCGACAATGCCGTCAAAAGGTGCGAGGATTTTCAAGCGAGCCGCAGTGGCTTGCGACAACGCCAGCTTGGCCTGCGCTACCTGCAAATTGGCAGCGCTTTCGTCAAGTGAGCGCTGGCTGATGAAGTTTTGCGCCACCAGCTCTTGGTTGCGTTTTTGGTTGGCCTGGGCAATCGACAGCTCGGCCACACTCTGCTGCACTTGTGCCAGGGGCAGTTGGTCGTCAAACTGCACCAGCAACTGCCCTTTGCGCACACGCTGACCATCATTGAAATTGAGCTGCGTGATACGGCCGCTGACTTCTGGACGAATTACCACCCCCCGGCGTGATCGCAAGCTGCCAACGGCCTGGGTGTCGTCCGTCAGCTTAGTGACCTCTACCCTGGCCACCTCCACCGATGGCGGCTTGCCACCTGCAGCCGCGCCGGTACCTGCAGATACGCTGGAAGCACCTTGCACAGACCCTGCGATTGATGCCGAGGCCAGCGCAGCACTGTCATTGACTTTGGGTTGCTGGTACCACCAGGCGACACCGGATGCTGCTGCAATGCCCGCTACAGCGACAGCTATGTAAATTGCTTTTGTAGCCATGTGGAAATAAGCCTGAAATAAAAGCCCGTTACAGGAGCCTGATGCAGAAGCATTTGTTATGAAAGGTTACAACGAGACAACGTTTTAATATAGCAGGAAGGCACGTCATTTCCAGGCTTTGTCGGCTTGGTCGGGTAGGATGCTTTGGCACCTTTACTACGCCTTTACAAGCAAGCGTAAATATTATTGGAAATCACAATTTCCCAGGGATCCTACGTACGCTTATAGCGCATGGCATTCAAGCAGATTAAATTCTGCCCAACGCCCGCTCAACGCCTTTGTTGGCCAACGCATCAGCACGCTCATTGCCCGGGTCACCGGCATGACCCTTGACCCAGCGCCAGTCGATTTCGTGGCCGCCGGTGGCTACCAGCGTGTCCAGCCGCTGCCACAAGTCCACGTTTTTGACGGGTGCCTTGGCGGCTGTAAGCCAGCCACGGGCTTTCCAGCCGTGAATCCACTCAGTGATGCCTTTGCGCACGTATTCGCTGTCCAGATACAAAGTGACGCTGCAGGGGCGCTTGAGAGCCGTCAGTGCTTCGATCACGGCCGACAGTTCCATACGGTTGTTGGTGGTCCCCATCTCGCCGCCGAATATTTCTTTTTCAAGACCACTGCTGCTCAAAATCGCCCCCCAGCCACCCGGGCCAGGGTTGCCTTTGCAGGCGCCGTCGGTATAAATCACAACGTGTTGTGGGGCGATGTCAGCTGTTTTTTCTGGTGCGGGAATAGTCACAGGGTCAGTCATGGAATCGTGGTGAGGTGATGACTTGATGCAAGCGCGTATTTTTTCAAGCATCAAGCGTGGGGGTTGCTTTTGACGGCTGGTTCCTTGTTGGCCACCGCAGCCGGAGCAGCGGCTACGGGTATGCGTGATTTCCAGGCAGGCTCGAGCAGGCGCATGCCGCGCACCCGCTTGACAGCAACAATAAAATATATCGCACCGAAAATAGGCCACCACCGCTTGCCTGCCTGGTCCATCCAGCCAAACCGGGCCAGCCATTTGTCATTGGTCAGGGCTGGTCGGTAACAACCAAAGCGTATGGACTCTACCTCAAAGCTGAGCAGCCTGAGCCAATCGCGCAGACGCCAATAGCCAATAAACTCGCCAGACTCTGGCAAAAACATATCGTCATAGCCCAGATGCTGGTAAAGATGTCCACGGCTTTGCCGCATGCCCCAAAGGCTGGCTGGGTTCAGGCCGCTGATCACCACGCGCCCTTCAGGCACCAGCACGCGCTCTACCTCACGCAGGCTGGCGTGGGGGTCATGGCTTTGCTCAAGGGTGTGCGGCAACACCACCAGATCCAGACTGTTTTGAGCAAAAGGCAATGCACGCGAGTCGGTCAACAATGTTGCAGGCGGCCGGGAACTTGATGCATTGAGTGCTGTCTGAACGTCACCGGTCGTAGAAGGCACGGTGGGGGATTGCAAGGCCAGCCATTGATGCGGCATGCGATTGGCCTGCAGCGTGTCAAGTTCCGGCAAGCCGAGTTGCAAGGCGTGGTAGCCGAAGATATCGCTAACCGCAGCGTCGAATTGCGCACGCTCCCAAGCCAGCAGGTATTCGCCGGGTGGGGTTTTCAGCCAGTCAGTTAAATCTATAGTTTTCGAGTTCATCCAAGCCATTGCATGTTGAAACTAATTCTGATTACGCGCTTTATCGACCTTTGCCGACAATTTCCTTCGACTGCATCTAGCGGACCCATGCTCATTGACTGCATTCCCGATTTCTGTGCAGACTTTTATTTTAGTCACGCAACATGACGCTTGCGCCTGTCATTCCGGGCGCAGATTCAAGGGTACACCCGCATTGCAACGGCTATGTGGTTTCAATGAACCGGTCAAAAGGCGTCGACAGAGAGATTTACCATGCACAATGCCAGAATTCGCGCGAAACAGCACCAGCCGCCTCGCCCACCAACTTGCTCATGTGCATCGCGCAAAAGCTGTTGACCAACCCATTCTTGCGCAGCCAGCAAGCCACGGTTCAAATTGCTGCGCATGGTCGCGCTGCAACCATGCCGACTTCTTCGTATTTGCCGCCCGTCGGCAATTGAAAACCTAATTTAAATGACATCTCATCCTCAACACCCGGGCTTTTTCAGCCTGATCACACCCCTTCCTTCAGTTTGCCCTCGTTTTTTCTTGATCTGCCTACTGGCCCTGGCCGGGCTGGCGGGCTGCGCCAACCAGCCCGGCCAGACTGAAAAATCCGGCTTACCTCCGGATCCAGTACTGACAAGCCAGACGGCAGCGAACAGAATCATTCCAACGCTTATTCCTGGGGGGCCGCTGCAAAACATCACCCCTGGGCGACTTGGGGCGCGTGCGATTTTGTCTACGGAGCCCCCAAAAGAGCTCTGGGACCGCATACGTCGCGGCTTTGCCATGCCTGATTTGCAAACCGATGACGTCACCGAACGCGCGCAGTGGTATGCAAGCAAACCTGAATACATCCAGCGCATGACGGCGCGCTCTAGTAAATATCTTTTTCACATTGTTGAAGAGCTGGAGCGTCGCCAGATGCCTACCGAGCTGGCATTGCTGCCGTTTATTGAAAGCGCATTCAATCCGCAAGCCGTGTCGAGCGCCAAGGCAGCGGGTATGTGGCAGTTCACACCGTCTACCGGCAAATATTTTGACCTCAAGCAAAACGCATTTCGCGACGACCGCCGCGACGTGCTGGCCTCAACCCGGGCTGCCCTCGACTACCTGCAAAAACTCCACCGCATGTTTGGCGACTGGCACCTGGCATTGGCCGCTTACAACTGGGGTGAAGGCAGCGTCGGTCGAGCCGTCGCGCGCAACCAGAAAGCTGGCTTGCCGACGGGATATCTCGACTTGAACATGCCCAATGAAACACGGCAATATATTCCCAAATTGCAGGCTATCAAAAACATTGTGGCCAATCCACAGGCCTTTGGCTTTGAATTGCCACTGATTGAAAATCATCCCTATTTTCAGCAGGTAGACATCACGCGAGACATAGACGTTGCGCTGGCAGCTAGGCTGGCCGACGTCAAAATTGACGACTTCAAAGCGCTCAATCCGTCGGCACACCGCCCTGTCATCCTGGCATCAGGTACCCCCCAGATCCTGCTGCCATGGGATAACGCGACGGTATTTCAGCGCAACCTCGAAGCTTATGGTCAGGGTCAATATGCCAGCTGGACCACCTGGATTGCCCCTGCCACCTTGAGTAGCAGCGACGCAGCCAAACGAGTAGGCATGAGCGAAAACGACTTGCGTGCCGTCAACAACATCCCCGCGCGCATGCTGATCAAGGCCGGTTCAACACTGCTGGTGCCGCGCTCGGCGAAAACAGAAGGCGACGTTACCAGCCATGTTGCCGACAACGCACAGGTGTCTTTGTCGCCGGAAATTGTCACGCGCCGGACCACAGTGAAGGCCCGTAAAGGCGAAACAGTGGCCACCATCGCGAGGCGTTACAGCCTGAGTGCCGCCCAAGTTGCAGAGTGGAACAGCGTGAGCGCCGCGGCGGCTTTCAAGCTGGGCCACCAGGTGGTGGTGTTCCTGCCCATCAAAAGCCAGGCCAGTGCGAGCACCGGAAAAGTCAATGCGGTCAAACGCAACACCAGCAAAACCGTGTTGAAAAAGAAGCGCTAGTTTGTAGTGAGGCGTGCCTCAGGCGCCCGCGAAAGCATCAGAGTTTTTCGGTTTCACCCAAGCGGGGTTGCCACTTCATGAGCCGCTTTTCAAGCTTGCCCACCATGCCGTCCAGCACCAGCGCGAAAGCGGTCAGCACCACAATACCGGCAAACACAGTGTTGACATCGAACGTACCTTCGGCCTGCAGGATCAAGTAACCGACGCCGCGCGCGGAACCCAGATATTCACCTACCACTGCTCCGACAAAGGCCAGGCCAACTGACGTGTGAAGGCTTGAAAACACCCAGCTGGTGGCGCTGGGCAAATACACGGTGCGCAGAAGCTGCCGCTGGTTGGCACCCAGCATGCGCGCATTGGCCAGCACCACCGGACTGACCTCCTTGACGCCCTGGTAGACGTTGAAGAACACAATGAAAAACACCAGCGTTACAGCCAGCGCCACCTTGCTCCAGATGCCCAAGCCAAACCACAACCCGAAAATAGGTGCAAGGATCACACGTGGCATGGAGTTGGCAGCCTTGATGTAGGGATCCAGAATCGCGCCTGCCGTGGGTGCCAGTGCCAGCCAGAGCCCGCAACCCAGCCCCAGCGCGGTACCGATCACAAACGCCAGCACCGTCTCAAGCAGCGTCGTGCCCAGGTGCAGATAAATATCAGCCCGGCCCGGCAAACCATCAGGAAACAAAAAGCTGGGGCCAAACCCGAAAGGCATGAACCAGCTCCACACCCGGCCGGCAACCTGCACCGGTTCACCCATGAAAAAAGCCACCTGCTGGTCGCGGGAAGCCAGTTGCCAGGCTAGCAGAATCACGACCAGCAGGCCTGCCTGCCAGAGGCGCATGTTTTTTTCAGATGGTTTGATGTGCCGCCACATGTCAGGCTTTTCGTACGCAGCGCAGGGCCGCCCCAAGCAAGCACAGCCTCCTTGGGGCTGGAGCCTGCGGCTCCAAACCTGCTTGAGCAGGTTTGGACAGGCGACAGAAGCGAAGCCTCCGGCAAGCGGCGGCCAGCAAGGTGCAGGAGATTACACAAAGTGAATTGACGTGGTGGCTCATATTTTCAGTTGTTGTGCATAGCCTTTTAAAACTTCGTCGCGCAGCACATTCCATATTTGCGTATGAAGCTCTATAAAGCGCGGGTTGCTGCGCACCTCGGCCACGTTGCGTGGCCTAGGCAGGTCAATCACAAACTCGCCCATCGGGTGGGTTGCAGGGCCTGCAGACAGCACCACCACGCGGTCACTCATGGCGATGGCCTCGTCCAGATCATGGGTTATAAACAACACAGCTTTCTTTTTGGCGGCCCACAAATCGAGCACTTCGTTTTCCATCAGCTGACGCGTTTGAATGTCGAGTGCGCTGAAGGGTTCGTCCATCAAAATAATATCCGGGTCCAGCGCCAGCACCTGCGCCAGCGCCGTACGTTTGCGCATACCACCCGACAGCTCATGGGGGTAACGGTCACCGAAGCCGCCCAAGCCCACCCGCTCCAGCCAGGCCTGCGCCTGCTGACGAGCTTGTGCATCTGCTATCCCCCGATATTGCAGGCCCACCATCACGTTGTCCAGCGCGCTGCGCCAGGGCATCAACGCTTCTGATTGAAACATGTACCCAGCCCGGGTGTTGATGCCGTCAAGCGGCTTGCCAAACACGCTGACTGTGCCCATGGACGGCGCGAGCAGGCCAGCACTTATGTTCAACAGGGTGGATTTACCACAGCCGGTCGGGCCGACAACCGACACAAACTCGCCCGCACGAATACGCAGCGTGGTGTTGCCCACCGCCGTGTAACGCTGGCTGTGGTCTTCCTTGGAACGGAACGTACAGGTAATATTCTGCAGCTCCAGAGCAAATTCACCCATGATTTATTTGACAATTGAGGGAGCAATTTTTCGACGGGTCGCCCCTGGAAAAATTAGACCCATTGGGAGGCAGCGCAGTACACGCAGTGACAAACGTGGGGGCCCACATATCAGGCCTTGAAACGTTCCTTGGCCCTGCGTGCAAACTCGTTGGTGTAGGTTTTGGAGATGTCAATCTTGTCAGCCTTGATGGAGGGATCAAAACTGGCCAGCGCTCTGAGCGCCGTGCGTGCGCCGTCATCAGGAATGATGCCGTCGAGCGAAATCGACTCTCGCACCTTGTTGAACGATGCCAGGTACAGCGCGCGGTCACCCAGCAGGTAACTTTCGGGCACTGTTTTGATGATGTCGCCAGGACCAGCCGTTTGCAACCACTTCAGCCCGTGCACGATAGCATTGGCCAGCGCCTGGCAGGTGTTCGGGTGCTTCTGGATAAAGTCTACCGACGCATACAGGCAAGCTGCCGGCATGGCGCCACCGAACACGTCCTGTGTGCCTTTGAGTGTGCGCGTGTCGCTGATAATTTTGACTTCGCCTTTTTGCTCCAGCATGGTCATGACCGGGTCGGTGTTGCTCATGGCATCAATCTGGCCCGAGCGCAACGCTGTCAGGGCGCCAGCCGCTGTGCCCACACCGATAAAACTCACGTCACTGGCCCGCAAACCACCGCGCGACAAGACCAGGTTAGCCATCATGTTGGTGGAAGAGCCCGGAGCTGACACACCAATTTTTTTACCTTTGAGGTCAGCAATGGTTTTGTAATTGGGCATATTCTTGGTGGATACGCCAAACGCAATTTGTGGTGCCCTGCCCTGCAAGACAAACGCCCGGTACATCTGGTTTTTGGCCTGCAGGTTGATGGTGTGCTCAAACGCACCCGAGCAAACATCAGCGGAGCCACCCACAACTGCCTGCAGCGCACGCGCACCACCGGCAAAATCGCTGATTTCAAGCTCCAGACCTTCGGCCTTGAAAAACCCAAGCTGTTCGGAAATCGTCAAAGGCAGATAATAAAATGCAGCCTTGCCACCCACGGCCAGCGCTATTTTGGTTTTCTCGAGTTTGCTCTCGGCACGCAAGGCTGGCAGGGCCAGGGCCGCAACTGCCAAAGCCGTGCCACCTGCAAAGGTGCGGCGCGAGATGATCGACGGGGTACGCATGTTGGAAGTCCTCACTATTTTTTGCTTCCACTCGAGCTTAGCAAGTCGCGAAAAAACCCGCATCGGTATCATCCCGTGCGGGTTTGTACCGAACAGCGGCGCCACTTTGAAGAAAACTCGCGAGCATTTACAAAATGAACGCCCGGATTCAACGCGAACATCACTCCGGATTAGCGGTAACCGAGGAAAAGAATCGCAATGTTGACCGTTAGCGCTGTCGCCCAAATGCTGGTGCGGGTCTTCGCCATATCGGCAACATACATCATGATGTAAGCCATACGCAGCACGATGAACATGAATGCCAGAATGTCCAGCACGGCCTGCCGGGCTTGAAGCTGGTGTGCAATGACCACCGCCACAAAGAAAAAGGGCAAGGCTTCAAAGGTGTTGGCCTGCGCCGCATTTGACCTGGCGCGCCAGTCAGTTTGCCGAGCCAGCCAGGCACGTGGGTTGTGGTTGTCGTACCCGCCTTGTTTAAGAGATTTGCCGAACATGCCGTATTTCGCAATGCCGGCACAAACGATAGGCAAGATGGCTGCGACCAGGACGCACCAGTAAGCGATGGTGAAGTGTGCAGATATCATTTTTAAAACCTTTTTCAGTCTTTTGTCCTTGAATCCGAGCAAGCAATGACTGCGCAAGCAGCTATCAAAACTATAGCGATGGAGAAGCCAGCCTTCACGCTTTCCTTCTATCGCCTGTCCACCAGCGCGTGTGCAATCGTACCCAGATCCACGTACTCCAGCTCACTGCCCACCGGCACCCCGCGAGCCAGGCGGGTGACCCGCACGCCGCGGCTTTTCAGGGCCTGCCCAATCACATGCGCCGTGGCTTCGCCTTCGGCCGTGAAGTTGGTGGCCAAAATAACCTCTTGCACCTGCCTGCCCTCCACAGGCAATGGCGTGCCATCGGCGTCTTTTGGGACCACGCGGTCAAAGAGTTTTTGCAGGCCAATGTCGTGCGGGCCGATGCCGTCCAGCGGGCTGAGTTTGCCCATCAACACAAAGTACAGGCCCTTGTAGGCCAGCGTGCGCTCCAGCGCGGCCTGGTCAGCCGGCGTTTCCACCACGCACAGTTTGCTGCGGTCACGCTGCGCGCTGGCGCAAGTGCTGCACACTTCAAGCTCGGTGAGCGTGTTGCACAGCGCACAGTGGCGGATGCTGCTCACGGCATGTTCCAGTGCCCGGGCAATTTGCAGGGCGGCAGGCTTGTCATGCTGCAACAGGTGAAACGCCATGCGCGCAGCCGACTTGGCACCCACACCGGGCAGCTTGCGCAAGGCCTGGGTCAGGCCTTCGAGGGCGTTAGCCATGCTTCAACAGCCGTGAACATGTACGAATGAACCTGCAAAAAATAGAAAATATTAGCGGCGCAAGGTTTGTTTTCCCAACTCCAGCAGGGGCCGCGGGACTGGCTTTGCCAGACCGCAGGCGCAGCGGCCCCCTCTGGGGGCAGAGAGCTACGCGCAGCGAGCGAACGTGGGGGCTCACAGCTTTAGAATGGGAACTTCATCCCGCCTGGCAGCGCTGGCATGCCGGCGGTAAGTTTGCCCATTTTTTCATTGCTCAGATCTTCGGCCTTGCGCACGGCGGCATTGAACGCCGCTGCCACCAGGTCCTCAAGCATGTCTTTGTCTTCCGCCAGCAGGCTGGGATCAATCTCGACGCGCTTGACATCGTGCTTGCAGGTCATGGTGACCTTGACGAGACCGGCACCGGCTTCGGCCGTGACTTCAATGAAGGCCAGCTCATCCTGAGCCTTTTTCATGTTGTCCTGCATGTTTTGCGCCTGCTTCATGAGGCCGGCGAGTTGTCCTTTATTGAACATGATTTCTTCCTTTAAAAATGAAAATCCGGAGACTTGAAATGGCCTAGATCATATCGGCTTGACGCTGACATTCCGTTTGCCCGGCATGGTGATTTTGATGCTGCCGGGTACCACCTTGCCACCCCAGTTGCGCACCATGTCCTGCACAAACGGATCAGTATGGATCAGCGCTTCGGCTTGCTGGTGGCGCTCGAGCTGCGCAGCAGCGTTGCGGCGGGCAGGCGTGTCGGTCACGGGGCCAACGTCCACCACGAGTTTGATGGGCGGCTCGGGATTGAGCAGCGTCTGCATCGCCAGTTGCAGTTTTTCACAGGCGGCGGGCTGGTTCAGTGACTGGCGCTCTACCCGCAGCACCCACACGCTGGCGCCCTGAAGCAGTTGCTGCGACTGCAGCTCTGACTGCAGCGCCAGCTCGCGCACCAGCGCGCCTATGGCTTCCGCGGCGACGAGCCGCCCCACCAGATCGCTCCAGGCATCGCCCAACGCGCTAGTCGCTGCACCGCCGGGGCTTTCAGGCGCTGCGGATGGTGCATTGACCACATCAGCGGCTGCAGTCGGCAGGGCAGTCGATGTCATCACAGGCGGTGGCAACGCGGGCGGCTCCTGTTTTACTATTAAATCAATAGCGTCTAGCGTCCGTACTTCCTGCCGCAGAGGTCTTTTTTGTTCTTCGAAAGTAGCTTTTTCAGACCATGGCGGGAGCCGCGGTACTGGCGACGATGGTAGCGGGGTAAGGGCAGTTGGTGGCTGCACGACGGCTGCAGGCTCAGGCGGCGGCTTTTTTCCGGGCTCGGCGGCACTCCTTACGGGGGCGGGAGGCAAGGCTGACGAAGCCGCAACTGGCGGCTTGAAGGCCGGCAGCCGCAGCAGCACCATCGTGAGCGCAGCGTATTCGTCTGGTGCCAGACCCAGCTCAGCGCGCCCGTGCAGACACAGGCTGTACAGCAGCTGGGTTTCGTCTGGCGGCAGGGTTTGCGCCAGACGGGCGGTCTCGGTGGCTTCAGGGTCAGCGTCTTCGTCGTCGGTGCCACCCGTACCCAGGGCCTTGGCCATCATGTCGGGCACCGCTTGCAGCACCGCCATGCGTTGCAGTACGGTGGTCATTTCTTCAAGCGTTGATGCAGCACTCAGGCCATGCAGGCGCAGCGCCTCAGAAGTTTCCACCACGGTTTTACCGTCGCCCAGGGCCAGTGCATTCAGTAGGCGAAACACGTAGCTGCGGTCCACACTGCCCAGCATCAGGCGCACGCTCGCTTCTTGCAACTCGCCAGAGCCAAAGGCAATCGCCTGGTCGGTCAACGACAGCGCATCACGCATCGAGCCACGCGCCGCACGCGCCAGCAAACGCAAGGCCTGCAGCTCCGAAGGCACGTTTTCAATGCGCAGGACATGGCCCAGATGCCCCAGAATCGTCTCGGGGGCCATGGGCCGCAGGTTGAACTGCAGGCAGCGCGACAGCACAGTGGCGGGTACTTTTTGTGGGTCTGTCGTGGCCAGCACGAACTTAAGGTATTCGGGCGGCTCTTCCAGCGTCTTGAGCATGGCGTTGAAGGCCGTGTTCGTCAGCATGTGAACCTCGTCAATCATGAAGACCTTGAAGCGGCCCACCACCGGTTTGTAGACGGCTTGCTCCAGCAATTGCGCGATCTCGTCCACACCCCGGTTGGAGGCCGCGTCCAACTCGGTGTAATCTATAAAGCGGCCGCTGTCGATGTCAACGCAGGCCTGACACACGCCGCACGGCGTGGCGGTGATGCCGCCCCGCCCGTCGGCGCCAAGGCAGTTGAGTGATTTGGCCAAAATCCGCGAAATAGTGGTCTTGCCCACGCCCCGCGTGCCGGTGAACAGGTAGGCATGGTGCAAACGCTGCGTGGTGAGCGCATTGCCAAGTGCCTGCACCACATGCGACTGTCCCACCATTTCAGAGAAATTTTTAGGGCGATATTTGCGGGCAAGAACAAGGTATGACATGCACTCATTCTAGAGTGACCCGGCACCGTCAGCTGCCCTCGCAGCCGACGGGAAGACCCTATACGTTGAGGGTTTGGAATCAGGGCATTGCCGCGTCCCTTACAATCCGTGATGACGAGCCTTCCCGCATGGTGGAGCGGCCAACCGGGTCAGATGGGGAACCAAGCAGCCCTAACTGTAAAGCCAGTGCCGGGGTCAAGGCTCGTCACCTTTCATTTTGGGCACTGCGCCCACATCGTTCAATGCTCTTTCTACGTTACTTCCTAGCTGGCGGCATGGCGACGGTGGTGCACTACGCTGTATTGCTGACCCTCGTCGAGCTCGTCGGCGTGCCTGCAGCACCAGCGGCAGTTTTGGGCGCACTGTGTGGCGCTGTCGCCGCCTACGCCATCAACCGATCTGTTACCTTCACATCCAGCACCGCCTCCCACCAGCGGGCGCTGCCGCGCTTCATGCTGATTGCCGCTGCTGGTGCGGCATTAAATGGCGCGCTGGTGTGGGGCGGCGTGCACTGGCTGGGCTGGCATTATCTGGTGGCGCAAGCGCTGGCAACGGTGCTGGTACTTGGCTTGACCTTTCGTCTTAACCGCTCATGGACTTTTGCCCGATGACTCTGGACATTGAAACTTCTGACACGTCCCATCTGGCGCATCTGCCGATGCCTGCCTGCGTGCTGTCGGTGGTGGTGCCCTGCTTCAATGAAGAAGAAGTACTGCCCATCTTTCACGCCCGCCTGGTGGCTGCGTTGGCAGGCATGGAGGGCGGCTGGGAAGTGGTGTACGTCAATGACGGGAGCAAGGACGGCACACTGGGCATGCTTAAGGACATGCAATTGGCCAACCCGGCCGTGGGTTTCGCGTCGCTGAGCCGCAACTTCGGCAAGGAAGCCGCCATGAGCGCCGGCCTGCGGCTGGCGCGTGGCCAGGCCGTGGTGGTGATTGATGCCGACTTGCAAGACCCGCCCGAACTGATCCCCAACATGCTCAAGGCTTGGTCGCAAGGCGCCGACGTGGTGAACATGAAACGGCGCAGCCGCCAGGGCGAGACCTGGTTTAAAAAGGCCTCGGCACACTGGTTTTACCGGGTCATCAATGGTTTGTCCGAGGTGCCGATTCCGACCGACGTGGGCGACTTCAGGCTGCTGAGCCGCCGCGCAGTGGCCGCCTTGAACCAGTTGCCCGAGCGCAACCGCTTCATGAAGGGCCTGTTTGCCTGGATCGGCTACGCGCAAGTCACCCTTGAATACGACCGCCATGCCCGCGCTGCTGGTGAGACAAAATGGCCCTACCTCAAGCTGCTCAACTTTGCGATTGAGGGCATCACCGGCTTTTCAGTCGTGCCGCTGCGGCTGGCTAGCTACGCCGGTTTTTTGACGGCATTCGGGGCCTTTATTTACGCGCTGATGTTCATGGTTAAAACACTCACGATTGGCGAGTCGGTCAAGGGTTTTCCGACGCTGATTGTCGTGATTTTGCTGATGGGTGGGCTGCAACTGATGGCCATGGGCATCATTGGCGAGTATCTCGGGCGTCTGTTCATGGAGAGCAAACGCAGGCCACTGTATCTGCTCGATGAAGTCAAGCCCGCTACGCTCGATTCGGCTGCGCAGCCTTCCCAAACTTAAGCCATGATCCTTAAAACCGACACCTCTGGCAGCCAGATGCTGAAGTGGATTCTCGCCATCGTGGTGCTCTTGCGACTGGCAACCATGGGTCTGTACCCGCTCACCGACACGACCGAGGCACGCTACGCAGAGGTCGCCCGCAAAATGGCCGAGCTGGGCGACTGGGTCACGCCCTGGTACGAATACGGCGTGCCCTTCTGGGCCAAGCCACCGTTGTCGAACTGGGTCACGGCGGCCAGCATCAAGCTCTTTGGGGTCAATGAATTTGCAGCGCGCCTGCCGCATTTTTTGCTGGCTCTGGTGATTGCCTGGCTGGTGTGGGACTGGGCTGGCCGCAAGTCAAAACGCGAAGCCCTGCTGACCATTGCCCTGCTCTGCGGCACCATGCTGTACTTTGTGGCTGCCGCCGCGGTGATGACCGATATGGCGCTGGCGCTCGGCACCACACTGGCCATGCGCGGCTTCTGGGCGAAGTTTGAAAGTGCCGACACGCCACGCCCCAAAGAGGAGTGGCTGTTGTTCGTTGGCCTTGGCATTGGCATGCTCGCCAAAGGCCCAATCGCCTTGATCCTGGCGGGCACGCCCATCGTGCTGTGGGCACTGCTGACCGGCAACGTGGTGCAAACCTGGAAGCGCATTCCGTGGATCAAAGGTACGCTGCTGGCACTGGCCATGGCGGTGCCCTGGTACTGGATGGCCGAAATCCGTACGCCGGGCTTTCTTGATTACTTCTTCATCGGCGAACACTGGCAACGCTTCACCGTGGCTGGCTGGACGGGCGACCGCTACGGCTCGGCCCATGCTACCCAGCGCGGCGCGATCTGGCTGCTGGCGCTGGCCGCCTGCATGCCCTGGACCATCATGCTGCCGTTTTTGGCCATTGGCCGCAAGGCTGCCCGACTCAAAGCAGGCTTGCCAGCCAGCGCTGCCCTGGCAGCCACAGCCAGGACCGCAAAACGTAGCTGGAATATTTACCTGCTGGCGTGGAGCATCACACCATGCCTGTTCTTTACCGCATCGGGCAATATCCTGTGGACCTATGTGCTGCCCGCACTGCCAGCCGTGGCCATGCTCACGGCGCACTGGCTGGCGGGCGATGTGAGGGTACGCAAGGTAGACACGGTTTTGGCCGCAGGTGTCACCACCATCGCATTGCTGGTATGTAGCTATTTGGTCAGGGAGGCGCGCAACGACAGCTGGAAAACAGCCAAAACCGTGGTCGCCGAATACCGCGTGCGCAACACCGCAGGCTGGCCCCTGTTGTTTGTCAGTGACAGGCCGTATTCGGCCTCGTTTTACAGCGAGGGCAAAGCCCAGCGGGTAGCTGAGTTTGACGAGCTTGCCAAACGCCTTGACCAGGGCGGTGCCTTTTTAGCCCTGACCAAACCGCAAGTGACTATATTGCCGCCAGAACTCAACGCCCGGTTGAAGCTGGAGATGCAATCGGGTGCCTTTGATTTGTATTCATCGGCAAAGAAATAAAACGCTGAAATCTGCTGAAGCCTGGTGAAACGGGTCATCCATCCCTGCAAATTTTTGTGGTGCTCAATTTTTTCCCGGCATCACCACCACCGTCAGCCAGTAGCCCGTCATCTGGGCAATAACTTTGACGAAGCTCTCAAAATCAACTGGCTTGGTGATGAAGGAATTGCAACGCAGCTTGTACATCTTGTGAATGTCAGCGGCTTCGTAAGACGTTGTCAACACCACCACCGGCAGATGCTGCAGATATTCGTCCTTGACAATTTCGCTCAGCACCTGGTGGCCGTCCATCACCGGCATGTGCATGTCCAGCAAGACCAGGTCCACTGTGGGAACGTCGGCATAAATACCCTGCTTGCGTAAAAACTCCAGACATTTTTTGCCGTTATCAACATGGTGCAAATTGACTTTCAGACCGGCGGCATCAAAGGCTTCACGGGTTAGAAAAACATCATCCTCGTTGTCTTCAACCAGCAAAATTTCGGCAATCCGGCTGTCTGTGATGGGGCTGAGCTTCATGTTGGTGGCCTTTCTGACGTGAGTTGGGACGTATGCGCGGCATTCGGGGCGTCAGGTAGACTGAAATAAAAGGTCGTACCCTCACCGAGGGTTGAAGTGAACCAGATTTTTCCGCCGCGGCCTTCAACAATGCGGCGGCAAACAGCCAGGCCAATTCCGGTGCCAGGAAACTCCTGCTGGGTATGCAGGCGCTTGAAGACCTCAAAAACCTTCTCCTGGTGCTGGGCATCAATGCCGATACCGTTGTCGGCCACTGAGAACACCCAGTCGTGGTCACGGCGCTGGGCAGACAGGCGAACCACCGGCGTTCTGCCGCGGCAGTACTTAAGGCCATTGCCCACCAAGTTCAAAAAAAGCTGCAACAGCTGGGTCCGGTCGCCCATCACAACGGGTAGCGCCCCAACCACCTCGACGAGACCGCCAGAGTCGATAATCGCCGCTTCCAGCAGGCACAACAGCTCATTCGCCACCTGCTGGCAATCCACTGGCAAGGAAGGTCTGACATCGCAACTCACCCGTGCATAGGCCAGCAGGTCTTCGGTCAGTTGCTCAAGCCGCTGAGCGGCAGCGCCGGTGCGCTGAATCAGGTGTAACCCTTTCTGGTCGAGCTTGTCAGCGTAGTTGCGCTCCAGCAACTGCACAAACCCGCTGATAGAGCGCAGCGGGGTTTTCAGGTCATGAGACGCCACAAAAGCAAAATGCTGCAAATCAATGTTGCTGCGCACCAGTGCCTCCTGGGCCAGTACGCGGTGAGTGATGTCCCGAACAATCAGGGTATAAAACGCGGTGCCCGACTCAAACACGCTTGAATATGAAATTTCGACCGGGAATTCATACGCGTTTGTGCGCACGCCTTTGGCGATTCGGTCGCTGCCCACATGCAAAGCATTTTTCGTACGGTCTTGGCTTGAAGCCTTGGCGTCATCGGCGTCCTGCGGCTGCATGGCCTCAACTGGAAAATAAAAGGGCTCGGGAATGAAACGCCCGATCGCAGATCCCATCGCATCAGGTGCCGGGCAGGCAAACATTGTCACTGCGGCCTGGTTGAACATCACAATCACCAGGTTTTCATCTACCGTGATGATGGCATCCTGGGCTGCATCCAGAATACTGCGCAAACGCGCGTCGGTGGTGGCCAGCGTCTGGCGGGCATCGACCAGCATGGCCGATGCCTTGGTAATTGCCCGGCCTACTTCTTCTACCTCGCGAATCGGCAGCTCTGGCACCACCACAGTCCGACCATGGCCCAGTTCCTTGGCCGGCTCCAACAGCGCGCATATGGTGTGAGCGATTCGCCCGCCCAGCGTCCAGGCCAACGCCAGGCTGCTGGCCAGCAACAGCGCAGCGCCACCAGCGAGCAGCCAGAACGAACGCCAGAAGTCGTCCGCAAAGGCAGCGCGCGGTATGCCAATGGTCACACCCCAGCGCGATGTTGGCGAACGGCTAAACACGCCCAACATTGGCGTGCCGGCCAGGTTGACCAGTTCCAGTGAACCATGGTCGGCCTTTTGCAGCGCCCTGAACAAATCGGCATTGACGTTCTGACCAGCAAATTTTCCAGAACTTCCAGTGGCTGCGGCGACAGTGCCAGCGCCGTCAAAAATTGATGTTGTCTGTTTAGTCGGCAGCGGATTTTCGAGCAAGAACTTCTGAAACTGTTCTACCGGAATTTGCCCCACAAGCGCGTGAGTAATGACACCGCCAAACCCGGCGCCATATACCGGTACAGCGACATTGACCAAAGGTTTGCCCGCCTGCGGGGCGGTAAATATCTCGGAGATATCCGGGTAGCCCAGTCGCAGAACTCGCTCAAGTTGCGCCTGGTTGATGGCTTTGGGTTGCTGCTGCTCAAAAGACTTTTCCGAGTCCATGACAACTTGCCCGCTGGCTCCAATCAACAGGATATGGCCGGACTTGTTGCCGCGTACCAGCGTTTGCGCCTGTTGATGAAACGCCGCATAGTCCTGGCTTTTGAGGTGAGGCGATGTCGCCAGCGCCTGCAGTGAGGCCTCGGTGCGTGCAAAGATTTCGTCCACGCCATGCCTGAGTAACAGCGCGGTTGAAAGCGTTTCCCGGATAAATTCAGAGCGTGCCCGCAAGTACTCGTAGTGCAAAACCATAACGATCGCGACCAGGGCGGGTAACAAACAGGCCATCACCAGCCAAACCAAGTGGGATCGTATGGAAATACTTCGTTTTGGTTTCAAGTCGCCCTGCCCGCTTTCGTCTAGCTCGCAAGGCATGGAACGAATCAAATCACCGTGATTGATTCAAAAACCCACGTCGGCTGCTTCGGCACGATAGTAGGCTGCGATGCCCAACTGCGCAACGCCATAAATGCGCTTATCGGTACCCCACCATGCAGTTTGCGGCCCGGGACTACATGCCGGGCAGACTATTGGCTGGCCTCTTCAATCGCCTCGGTTGTCTGCAGCGCATGTTGCGCAATTTGCGCGGATGCCAGAGCCAGGGACGCCAGCGCATAGGTGCCGCTAATGATGCCCTTGTAAGCAACTTCAGCCCCGATGGCGTCCTGCCCCAGCCCCTCGGTGGCGGCGACGATACAGGCCTCGATGCTGTCCAGACCAGAATCGTCGTACAGGTTTTCGCCTTCATTGGTGACCCGGTAGTCGTACTGGCCTTGCTCAATCGGGTCAATGCAGAAGCGGACGATCATGGTGAACTCTCTTTAAAAAATAAGCGGCGTAAAGAAATGCTAGTAAATCAATAGCGTATGGCGCCCGTATTACCTGACCAAAAGGCCAAAATGACTAACAACGCCCTGCCCTGCAGCACGCCCGCTGGCAAAACAGGCCGTCAGCAGGTAGCCACCGGTCGGAGCCTCCCAGTCGAGCATTTCACCGGCACAAAACACGGCCTGTTCCGGGCTGCCTTTCGGCAACGCCAGCTGCAGCTGGGCGTTGAGTGCTTCAAATGGCACGCCGCCTGCGCTGCTGATGGCCTCGTCAATCGGGCGAGTAGCTGCCAGCGTCAAGGGCAGTGCCTTGATAGCGTGCGCGAGTTTGACCGGGTCGTTGATGGCTTCCTTGCCAAGCATTTCGTGCAGTATGGCGGCCTTGATACCGTCCAGGCTCAGGCGGCTTTTAAGGTGGCTTGACAGCGAGCGTGAGCCGCGCGGGTGGCGCACTTCGACCAGCACCTCTTCAAGCGATTTGTGCGGCAGCAGGTCAAGCAGCAAAGTGGCGTTGCCTTCGTTTGATATCTCGCCCCGCAGCAAGCCGGACGCCGCGTAAATCAGGCTGCCTTCCACACCGGTCGCGGTCGCGATGAATTCACCGACGCGTTTGAAGCTGCGGCCTTGTGAATCGGTGAAACTGAGGCCGACTGACTTGAAGGGCTGACCGGCGAAACGGCTGCTGAAATGCGCCGTCCAGCCCGGCTTTTGGGGCTCGCTCCCGCCAACAAGTTCTTTTAAAAACTCGCGGCGTGTTTCTAAAGACGGCGCACCTGGCCGGGTTGTGGCAACGTCAAAGCCGCAGTTCGAAGGTTGAAGTGGCGCCACGCTTACCCCGCGTGCCTCCAGCAGCGCCACCCAGGCACCGTCGGAGCCCAGACGCGCCCAGCTGCCGCCGCCCAACGCCAGCACCACAGCGTCAGCCTGCACAAGTACCTCGCCCGCCGGGCTTGAAAACGTCAACAAGCCTTGATCCGACCAACCCAGCCAGCGATGTCGCATGAAAAACTGCACACCGGAGCCGCGCAGGCGGTGCAACCACGCCCTGAGGAGCGGCGCGGCTTTCATGTCTTTGGGAAACACCCGGCCGGTGCTGCCCACAAAGGTTTCAACGCCCAGCGCCTCGGCCCAGGCGCGCAGCTGGGGCGCACCAAAAGTGGCCAGTAGCGGCTCAACATGCGCGCGGCGTTCGCCGTACCGCGACATGAACGGCTCGGCAGGCTCTGAATGCGTGAGGTTGAGCCCGCCCTTGCCCGCCAGCAAAAACTTGCGCCCTACCGAAGGCATGGCGTCATAGACCTGCACCGACACGGCCGCGCCCGCACTGGACAACACCTCGGCCGCCATCAGGCCGGCCGGGCCACCGCCTATGACAGCGATACGTAGAGGGGTTGAAGCGGCATGAGGCAAAGCAGAGGTGGTAGTCAAAAGAAGTTCCGTCGGTACGAGCAGGGTTGATGAAGCCAATATGCTCTGTTTTTAATAGCAGCCAGCCTACATTTTTCGTACGCTAAAAAGCAAAAAGGCTTGCAATCTGCCAAATAAACAGACTTCAAGCCAATCGGTGGTTATTTCCGATTATCCCAGACCTGAATCAGACCCGGTCAAATGCAGACATCACATGGGCGGTGCAAACCCGTTGCGGCCCACGACCATGCGAAGCGCGGTGGGTTTTCCATCTTTTTCCTGCGCGGTGATCAGCACTTTGGCACCGGGCACCACCAGCGCTTGCTCGTCCATCTTGCCGGGTTTGAAGCTGACGACCGGCACGCCGGCGGGCACGATCACGATTTTTTCACCGTCTTTGTATTTGAGCGTCAGCTTCTGGCCGCCCGGCACGCTGGAGGGCGCAGCCGCCAGGTCAGCTACGGTGGCGTTGGTCATGGTACTGTCGGGGCGCAGGTCCCACGGGCGATGGCCCTCGCCTGTTCCACGGGCGGCTTCGGGAAACACCAGCACTTCAAGCGCCACCTGCGTGCCATCAGCCTGCGGCATGGCGGCCGTTCCAATGTAGCTGCCGGGCTTGATGTCAGCCAGCGCCAGCGGGTAGACCTCAGACACTTCCATGTCGGCCAAGCGCACCAGTGTGATGACCTCGCCACTGCGCTCTTTGACAGTGACACTGCCAGGCTCGACTTTTTCAATCGTGGCGCGCAAACGCACCGTGGTCGCGGGGGTCTGGGCCAACAGTGTGGTGCTGGCGGCCAGCACGGCAAGGGAAACAGCGAGGCGTTTGAGCATAGGGTCTTTCAATAGTTACAAAATGAAAAGCCCCAGTCTCCCAGAAATTGACCCGCCTTGCGCCGGCTGCCTGGAAAAACCAGGGCGGCAGTTCAGGTCAGCTCAATGACCGCACCCGTCCCGGCAAGAAAGGCCGCCTTGATCGTTTCGCCGGGGTACAGCGTCTGCAGCGCGCTGCGGTAGCCCTGCAATTGCGCCAATTTGAGCGCGTCCTGCTGCGGCTGACTGGCTGATTTGTAGTCGAGCACCCACCAGTGACCCACATGGCCTGCGTCTTTGCGCTGCACCAGTCGGTCGAGCCGCAAGGTCTGGCCAAGATGATGCAGCTCGACCTCGTTGCCTTGCCACGCAATGGCTGCGTCGTCCCAGGCCCAGGCTGCTTCACCGCTCCGGATGCGGCTAGCCATGGCCCAGGCATCGCTGGTCTGAGCGCTCGTCAAACTGAATTGGCGCGCAATCTGGGTCACCATCCTGTCCAAAGCTGGCTCCAAATTTTCCAAAGCGCCTAACTCAAGCAAGCGGTGCATGGCTTTGCCAATGCGGGCAGCAGGCGAATCTTCGTCAACGGGTGCCGAGCTTGCTGGCGCATCGTTGGGGGGCCGCACCCAGGCTGGCAGATCAGGCAAGGCAAACACGTCTGTATCTGGTTCGGTGCCTGCCAGCGCAGTACGCGAAAAATCTCCGGGCACAGGTACCTCGCGGGCCAACGCCCGCAGACGCTGCCACCAACTTTGCGGCGCTGCGTTGTAGGGCTCAATTGACGACACGACCAGGGTGTGGCGGGCGCGGGTCAGAGCCACATACAGGGCGTTAAGCTCTTCCCGTTTGCGCGCCAGCTGCTCTGTGGCAAGGGCTTGCTGCGCGCAGGCTGGCGGACGGCTCTCGCTGACCATAAAGACGAATTTTTGTGGCGCAGCGGCTTCGCCGGGCCATTCGACCAGCACGCTCATACTCTCCAGCGAGCGTTCTGCGGTGTCGGTGTCGAGCAGCAATACCGTGTGCGCTTCCAACCCCTTGGCGCCGTGGATTGTTAACAGCCGAACGGCCTCCGGGTTGACGGCCGCCGGGGCCTGCAGACCCCCCGCTTTTAGCGCCCGCACAAAGGCGTAGGGAGTGGTGTAGCGGCCGCCGTCGAGTTGCAAGGCCACGCTCAACAAGGCCCGCAAGTTGCTCAGAACCGTGCTGCGGGATGCCGCCGGTGCTGCCGCAGCAAAACGCGCCAGCACGTCGCCGTCGTGGTAGATCGCCTGCAGAGCGTCATGCGGCGGCAGGCTGTCTACCCAGCCTTTGTATTTACTCAAAGACGCTGCTGCGGCAGCAAATACGGGGGCTTCAGGCTCTGATTTTTGTAGCACTTCAAACCATGAGGGCTGCACATCGCCGGACAGGCGTTCTCTGGCCAGGGCAAGCTGTACCAGTGCCTCGTCACTGAAGCTGAACAGCGGTGAGCGCAGCGCTCTGGCGAGCGACAAATCGTGCTGCGGCGAGACCAGCACATCGAGCAGCGCGACGATATCGAGGACTTCACAGCAGTCGATCAACTCGGTTTTTTCACCAATTTGCGCAGGGATGTTCAAGGCGCGTAACGCGTCTTGCAGCGGCATCAATCCCGCGCGTTTACGCGACAACACCATCACGTCCCTTGCCCCCACGCTTTTCACTCCGTGTAATGCGCTGCCCCCCGAGGGGGCTGAACTTGCTTGGGGCGGCCCGGCGCTGCGTTCGCTCGCCGTTTGCAAGTGCCCAGCTATCCACGTCGCTGCCTGCCGCGCTTCAAGCGTGCGCAGCGTTTCTTCAGGCAATTCGCGGGGGGTGGTGAGGCTGTCGCGCCAAGGTGCATCGGCCACCGCCTCGTCGGCCCGTGATTCACGCGGCACGGGCGGCAGCCGCAGCACACGGCCTTCTTCCTGCGACGCGCTGCTGTGCAGGCGAAAACCTTCGTAGCCGTCGCTCGCCTGCGCGGCCTCCATAACGGCATTGACGGTGCCGATCACGGCTGCGCTGTTGCGGCGGGTGTGGTCGCAAGCCAGCAGGTCGCCCCCCAAGCCGTCGCGCACGAACGCCTGCGCGGCGATAAACACCTGCGGCTCGGCGCGGCGAAAGCGGTAAATGCTTTGCTTCGGGTCACCAACGATAAACACACTCGGTGCCCTGCCCGCACCGCCATAGCCGCTTAACCAGGCGTAAAGCGCCTGCCATTGCAACGGGTTGGTGTCCTGAAACTCGTCAATCATCAGGTGGCGTATCCGCGCATCGAGCCGCTCCTGCACCCAGCCCGACAGTACCTCGTCGCTGAGCATGATCTGGGCGGCGCGCTCCACATCGTTCATGTCGACCCAGCCGCGTTCTCGCTTCAAGCCCGTGAACTCGGCCAGCAGCAGGCGGGCCAGCCGGGCCATGCGCTGCTGGTAGTCCCAGGCGCCCGATTGCAGGCGCGCTTCGAGCAGGCGCAGCGCCACGTCTTGTGCCTCGCGCACGGTAGCAATGCCGACGATCTTTTCGCCAAACTTGCGGGCCGTGCCTTTGTCGGTCAACAGGGCTGTCAGGACGCGGGCGGCATCGCCTTCGCTCAAGGCTTTCTCAAGCTCAACGCCTTTGGCTGAAAACGTCACGGCCGAAGCCCGGCCGAGTGCGCCAGCGGCGTCCATGAACAATCGGGCCACCGCCGGGTTGGCGCTGAGCAACTCGTCTGGGTGGCTCAAGCCCGCGAACTCGGCAAACTGGACACTGAAGTGCTGTACCGAGCTGTCGACCATGCCTTCAGCATCGGCGAGCACAAACTCCGTGCGCTTATCGAGCGCGCCCTGCAGCGCTTTGTCGGCCTGAGACCGGCCATGCGCCATAACCACGGCTTCAAAATCAGTCTTCAGCGCGGGGTTTGCAACGAGCGCGGCATAAAACCGCCGCCAGACCAGCGCTTTGGCCGGACCATCGTCTTCCAGCAACTCGTAGTTCAGAGGCAGTCCAAGCTGCTGCAAGGTCGCCATGGGTGCGCTACGCAACAAGGCGGCAAACCAGCTGTGAAAAGTTCTGATCTGAACCGGGCGGCCGCTGGCGAGCACGCGCCGGTATAAATTTGATAGCAGTACGCGCACGTCTTTGCTGCCGTGGGGGCTGTTTTTATCAAACTTTTCGTCCAGTACCCGGGGAGAAACGCCGCGTACCAGCAGCTCCCGCCGCAGCGTTTCGTCGTCTGCATGGGCAAACTGCTCAAGCCACTCATACAGGCGTTCGCGCATTTCGCCCGCGGCCTTTTTGGTGAAGGTGATCGCCAGAATCTCGTGCGGCTGCACCTCAGCGCCCGCGCCGTCGCCTTCCAAAAGTGCCCGCAGCATGCGTGACACCAACATCCAGGTTTTGCCTGCCCCGGCGCAAGCCTCAACCGCAACGCTGCGGCGCGGGTCGCAGGCAATGGCGTAGAAAGCCTCGGCTGACGTGGGCTGGCCGTTGTGGGTGTAAGCGGCGGTCATGTCCAAAAGTCTTTCCTGCAGAGCCCGCGGGCAGCGCAATAGTCGCAGGCCTTGCCTTCTCCCAGTGCGGGCAGCGGTGCACCGTCAGCAATGGTCGCCATGTCGCTGAGGATGCTGTCAATCAGCGCGTCGCGCAGCGCAACAATTTCTGGCTGGCCGTACGTTTTGGTGGGCTCTTTCTCGCCCAGATTCACATAGGCTGCGGCCAGCGTGTCGTCTGTCAGCAGCGCCGCGTAAAAGGCCAGCTGGGTGTCTTCGCGGGCGTCGTTGATACGGGCCTGCGTGGTGGGCCTGGCTTCGGTTTTGTAGTCCATCACGACGTGGCTGCCGTCTGGCATCTGGTCAATTCGGTCCAGCTTGCCGATCAGGGTAATCGGGCCCAGCGGCATGTCTTTCCAGACTTCACCTTCGGCAAACTGTGCGCCACTGGCCTCGTGCCCGGCCAGCCACTCAAGGTAACCCGCTCGCACACGCGGCCAAATTGCGGCAAACGGCAAAAACTCGCTGGCGCTCAAACCCAGCGCCTCGCTTGCCTGTTCGGCCGCTATATTAATCATAGCTACTCGCTCCAGTAAAGGCTGGCTGGGTGCCAGTTTTAATGCCTCATGAAAGTGGTGCAGCAAGGTGTGCAGCCAGTTGCCAAAATCGCGTTTGTCGAGCGCGCTTTCAAGCTCGTCCGCTTCCTGCAGCCTGAGTTGGCGCAGTGCAAAAAAGCGGTAGGGGCAGCGGCGCAGATCTTCATATGCGCTGGCTGACAGCCGGGTCACCGGCAGCGCCTGGCCTGTGGGTAACGGCCGGGGCGTGGGCTGCGCTGTGAGCTGGCGCGGCACGCGCGGGTCGGGCGCCATCGGCAACGCGTTTGTTAACAGCAACGCCTGCACAAAACCACTTGGCATCAAGCGTTCACCGCCCTCACTGACGCGCCAGAGCAGCTCAATGTGCGGCATATGCAATGCGTACAACCACGCGCTGCGCTGCGCAGCGGCCAGCGCAGCGCGGGCGGGCAAACCCAACAATTCGCGCTGCGCGGGCGTCCACATTCCGGGGGGTTCGGGCGACACGGCGAGCCGGACCTCATCGCAACCCGGCATCACCACGGCCTGCATGGGGCGGCCCAGCAACTGGCTGAGCGGCAAGATCACCACTTGCGCCTGGTCTGGATGCACCGGTGAGAAACTGGCAGCTTCCAGCGCCTGGTTAACCCAACTGGTGAACGCTTGCAGGCTCATGTGAACAGCCGGGGGGAGCGCCAGCTCCTCGCCGTCCTGCAAGCGCAAGGCGTCGATCACGGCCGCGCCGGCTGTGTCACGCGCCCACGGCGCCCACTGACCGGCAGACTGCAGTGCCGCGCGGACATCACGCAGCCAATGCACCAACGGGCGGGTGCGCTGCAAGGCGTCACGCAGCGGCTGGACCTGCGCGGCAACCCGTTGCACATCTGGCTGCGCTGCAGGCACGGAGCGCCAAAAACGCACGCCGGCTTTTCGGAGCGCCACCTCGGCGCGGGTCACAGCACTGGCCTCAAAGGCGGGCGCGTTTTTAAGCCAGTCCAGCACGGCGTCGGTCGACGCGTCCCATGGCAGTGCGCGTAACAAGCTCATCAGCGTGGCCGCAGCGCGGGTGGTTGAAAGCTTCCAGCCGGTTTCATCGCGCAAGGCCACACCGCGCTCGACCAGCATGGCGCGAATGCGGCGCGTGAGTACGCGGTCTTGCGCAATCAAGGCAACGGGGCTGCGGCCCTGAGTCAGGTGCGCCAGCACGCAGGCTGCCGCGCGGTGGGCTTCGTCCTCGGCATCGCGCGCGCTGTGCAGGGCCAGTGTGCCGGGTAGTTCTGCAGGGCTTAATTGAAGCGCCAGGGTATGCTCGAAAAAACGGTTTTTGAGCGCCTCCACCAAGGGCTCGGATTGAAAACCTTCCATCACAACGAGCAGATCGGTCGCTGCGGTGAACAGCACATCGGACGGATAAGCCGATGCCGCCGCCCACACCAGAGCAATACGGCCCACCGCCAGTTCCAGCGCCAGCGCTGGGGATTCCAGCCCGACGCCAAGCGTACCAGCCAGCTGCGTACCCCACGCCAGACGCTGGTCGGGGGCCTGCGCGGCGGCGACGCGCGCCAGTGACCACGCGGCCTCCATAAGCCGACCGGCCAGCGCCTGCTGTTGGGTTCCCAGCCCGGCGCGCTCAAGCAGACTGGCCGCCGTTAATATGTCGACCGCGGCGTCGAGCTGAATGTCGTCGGCTGCGGGTGCAGCCGCGCCACGCGCCATGGCCTCGCTGGTCGCCCAGTTCATGGTGGTTTCAAAACGCGGTGTGAAAGCAGTCGTTGCGCCGGTATGTGCGGTGTAGGTGGCCCAGGCGCTGCGCGCCTGCTGCATCAGCTGGGCGTACGGCACCAGAACCACAACGCGTGATGGGTGAACGCTGCGCTCAGCCATGCCAAGTGCCAGTTGCGCCATGACCTGATGCCAGCTCAGCGCGACAGGATGGGCTGCAGACAGCGTCTTCAAGGGAGCATCGTCAAGGGTGTTAGCTATTAAAGTCATAGATGATCAGATTCGGTCCAGCGCGCAATGACCGACAAGATCGCTTGGTTTCTGACAAAATGTGGGGATATCGAGCCGTATCTTGCAACCCATTAAAAGGAGCCACCATGGCCAGCGAACTGATTAAACACACCACCGATGCAACGTTTGAAGCCGATGTGCTGCAATCAACTAAACCGGTACTGGTGGACTACTGGGCCGAATGGTGCGGCCCCTGCAAAATGATTGCCCCTATTTTGGACGAAGTAGCCACCAGCTACGACGGGAAACTGCAAATTGCCAAAATGAATGTTGATGAAAACCGTGACATTCCGGCCAAGTTCGGCATCCGCGGCATCCCTACGTTGATGTTGTTCAAGGACGGCCAGCTGGCTGCCACCAAAGTCGGTGCCATGAGCAAGGCACAACTCACGGCATTTATCGACCAGCAACTGGTTTGATTTTTTAAGCCTTGGGGACACTGCGTCCCCAAGCCGCCACACGCACCGAAAGCCGCGCCAGCGCTTTTTTTCCTGTCATAATCTGGCAAATTCGCCAACTGGTCACCGCCAGTTCGTTCGAAAGCCCGGTTTGTGAAGCCCTTTTTGTCTGGCTTCCGTTCAAACCTCCCCCGTTTTTAGTAAATGAACTCCGCAAGGAGTCCCTTTCCCGCAGCTTACGCAATTCTTGCACCTCACTCCCTTTTTAAGCAGGTAAATCCATGCACTTAAACGAACTCAAGGCACTTCACGTGTCTGAAGTCCTCAAGCAGGCTGAAGCTCTTGAGATTGAAAACGTTGGCCGTATGCGCAAGCAGGAGCTGATGTTCGCCATTATAAAAAAGCGCTCTAAAACGGGTGAGACCATTGTTGCCGACGGCGTGCTGGAAGTGCTGCCTGACGGTTTTGGTTTTTTGCGCGCCCCTGATTCAAGCTACACAGCATCAACCGACGACATCTACATCAGCCCGAGCCAGATTCGCCGCTTCAATCTCCACACCGGCGACATGATTGAAGGTGAAGTCCGCACCCCGAAAGACGGCGAACGCTACTTTGCATTGAACAAGCTTGACAAGGTCAACGACGGCGCGCCTGAAGACAACAAGCACAAGGTGATGTTCGAGAACTTGACGCCGCTGTTCCCGCGCGAACAATTCAAACTCGAGCGCGACATCAAAGGTGAAGAAAACCTGACCAGCCGCATCATCGACATCATTGCGCCTATTGGCAAGGGTCAGCGCGCCCTGCTGGTCGCCCCGCCAAAATCCGGTAAAACCGTGATGATGCAGCACATTGCCCACGCGATTACCGCCAATTACCCCGAAGTGGTGATGATGGTGCTGCTGGTCGATGAGCGTCCTGAAGAGGTCACTGAAATGCAGCGCAGCGTGCGCGGCGAAGTGATTTCATCGACCTTTGACGAGCCGGCCGCCCGCCACGTGCACGTGGCTGAAATGGTGATCGAGCGCGCCAAGCGTCTGGTTGAACTTGGTAAAGATGTCGTGATTTTGCTGGACTCGATCACCCGCCTGGCCAGGGCCTACAACAACGTGTTGCCCTCATCAGGCAAAGTGTTGACAGGCGGTGTCGACGCCAACGCCCTGCAGCGCCCCAAGCGCTTTTTCGG
>JANXTM010000197.1 GCA_025352405.1 Polaromonas sp. | reverse complement strand
CGGGTGCCTGAAACCGGCTGGAAGCCAGCAGGCTGGACACCGCCGCCCGCACAGGTCAGCAACAGCATGATCACGCAAAAGCATGTGCACGTCAGCAAGGTTTGGGGCATTCCCCAGTTCTGGCTGATCTGGATGGTGCTGTGCATGAACGTGTCGGCCGGTATCGGCGTGATTGGCATGGCATCGCCCATGTTGCAGGAAGTGTTTGGCGGCTCGTTGATTGGTGTGGCTAAAAAATTCGGCGAACTCGACAAGACCCAACTCGCAGCCATTGCCACGGTGGCCGCCGGCTTCACGGCATTGCTCAGCTTGTTCAACATTGGCGGTCGCTTTTTCTGGGCCAGTCTGTCCGACAAGCTTGGTCGCAAGATGACTTACATCGTGTTCTTTGTGCTCGGTGGTCTGATGTATTTCAGCGTACCGGGCAGCGCTGCGGCTGGCACTATCGTGCTGTTCGTAGGTGCTTTCTGCGTGATTTTGAGCATGTACGGCGGCGGTTTTGCCACGGTGCCTGCGTATCTGGCAGATATTTTTGGCACGCAAATGGTGGGCGCCATTCATGGCCGTCTTTTGACGGCATGGGCCACAGCCGGTGTGCTGGGTCCAGTGGTGGTGAACTACATGCGTGAGTACCAGCTGGGTCTCGGCATTCCGCGCGAGCAGGTCTACAACCAGACCATGTACATCCTGGTCGGCATGCTGGTGGTGGGCCTGATTTGCAACCTGCTGGTCAAGCCGCTGGACGCCAAATGGTTTATGACTGATACCGAGCTGGCAGCCGAGAAAAAGCTGGCCCACGAAAAAGCTGTGGCATCCGAAGTGGGCAGCGGCAGCGCTGATACCTCTACGGTCAGCCCGACGCTGGTGGCCCTGGCCTGGGCTGCAGTCGGCATTCCATTGGCTTGGGGCGTTTACCGCACCCTTCAAAGCGTTGCCAAGTTCTTCGCTTAAATATATTTAGCCACCTTACTTTTCAAGCCACACATGAATCATCCTGCGCCCCTTCACGAAGTCAAAGCTGTGGCAATCGCCACTGTCGACGAGCTGCGTGAAAGAATTCGCCGTAAAAGCAAACTCAAGGGTCGGCAGGCGGACGATTTATCGGTGGACGAAGTTCGTGTGCTGATTGGTCTCAAGCCCGCAAACGGGCACCGGCGGGATCTGCTGATTGAACATCTGCACAAGCTCAATGACGCCTATCGCTGCCTGCATGACAGGCACCTGGTAGCCCTTAGCAAAGAGATGAACATACCGATGGCAGAGGTGTATGAGGTAGCCACGTTCTATCACCACTTCGAAGTGGTGCGTGGTGATGCGCAGGCCCCCGGCGTGACGATAAGGGTTTGTGACGGGTTGGCCTGCGAGCTTGCCGGCGCGCAGGATTTACTGGCCCGTTTGCCGGGCTTGCTGGGCAACGCAGACGTGCGTGTCATTGCCGCGCCCTGCATAGGCCGCTGTGAGCAGGCGCCTGCAGCGGTGGTGCACCAGCGCCCAGTGCCGTTTGCTACACCAGAAGCCGTTATTTCAGTATTAAATAGTGCTACAGCCCATACAAAACCTGCGGGAAAAGCTATCAATTTTGTAGTGTCTGATTTTGTGGAAAAAAGCATTCCAGGAGAAATCGGTGGTGTTGAACCAGCGCATACCGACTACGCCCTGTACCGCGCTAACGGCGGCTACGCCCTCGCTGCAAGTGTGGTTAACGGCGAAGAAGATGGTGAGCGCATCCTCAAGGCGATGGAAGATTCTGGCTTGCGCGGCCTGGGCGGTGCAGGCTTTCCCGCCGGGCGCAAGTGGCGCATTGTGCGCGAGCAGCCCGCACCGCGTGTGATGGCTGTGAACATCGACGAAGGCGAGCCAGGTACGTTTAAAGACCGCACTTATCTTGAGCGGGATCCGCACCGTTTTCTTGAAGGTCTTTTAATCGCGGCGCAGGTGGTTGGCGTGGAAGCCTGCTACATCTACCTGCGTGATGAATACCACGGCTGCCGCAACATGCTGGAAGCCGAGATAGCCAAACTGCAAGCAAATCCACCCTGCCAATTGCCACTGATTGAAGTGCGGCGTGGCGCAGGTGCCTATATTTGCGGTGAAGAATCCGCCATGATCGAAAGCATTGAAGGCAAACGCGGCGAGCCGCGCATGCGCCCCCCTTACATTGCTGAGGTAGGTCTGTTTGGCCGGCCGACGCTAGAGCACAACTTTGAAACGCTTTACTGGGTGCGCGACATCATTGAAAAAGGCCCCCAGTGGTTTGCTGGCTTTGGCCGCAACGGGCGCAAAGGCTTGCGCAGCTTTAGCGTCAGCGGGCGGGTGAAAAACCCCGGCGTCAAGCTCGCCCCTGCGGGCATCACCGTGCAGGAACTGATTGATGAATACTGCGATGGCATGCTTGACGGGCACGACTTTTATGCCTACCTTCCAGGTGGTGCTTCGGGGGGCATTCTGCCCGCCAGCCTGAATGCTATCCCGCTGGACTTTGACACCTTACAGCCTTACGGATGCTTTATCGGCTCGGCCGCGGTCATCATCCTCGGGCATCAGGACAAGGCCCGTGATGCAGCGCTGAATGTGATGAAGTTTTTTGAACACGAGAGCTGTGGCCAGTGCACGCCTTGCCGCGTGGGCACCACGAAAGCCGTCAAGCTGATGCAGGCACCCGTGTGGGACGCGCAAACGCTGGAAGATTTGGCGGAAGTCATGGGCGATGCCTCTATTTGCGGTCTGGGTCAGGCGGCACCCAACCCGATTCGCAGCATCCAGAAATACTTTCCTGAAGAAGTATGTGAAGCCGCCTGGCAGGGCAGCCTGCCACTCCCAGGTGAGCCGCTCGTCACAGAGCACAGCGTCCACGGAGAAACTAAATGAACGCCCCGACAAAGTTGATTGAAGTGTTGCCGCAAACCATCGCGTTCAAACTTGATGGCAACACCATCCACGCTTACGAAGGCGAAACCATCCTGAAGGCCGCAAAGCGCCACGGCATTGACATTCCGCATCTTTGCTACAAAAACGGCTACCGCGCAGACGGCAACTGCCGCGCCTGTGTAGTGGAAGTCAAAGGCGAGCGTGTTCTGGCACCCAGCTGCTGCCGAAGTGTCAAGGCTGGCATGGAAGTTCAAGCCAACAGCGAACGCGCCCTCAAGAGCCAGAAGATGGTGGTGGAGATGCTGCTGTCGGATATGCCTGATGTGGGCTACAAGTGGAACGATGCAGAGGGTGCCGAGAAAAATACGGGACAGCACGGTGAACTCAGCGAATGGGCCTCGCGCATGAACGTGCAGGTCCGCCCAGAGCTGAAAGCCCTGCGCCGCGAACAACCCAAGGCCGACCTGTCGCACCCGGCGATGGCGGTCAACCTCGACGCCTGCATCCAGTGCAACCGCTGCGTGCGCGCCTGCCGCGAAGAGCAGGTCAACGACGTGATTGGTTACGCCATGCGCGGCGCGCACAGCGAAATTGTTTTTGATCTTAAAGACGCCATGGGTGACAGCACCTGCGTGGCTTGCGGCGAATGTGTGCAGGCCTGCCCGACCGGGGCGCTGATGCCGAAAACCCATGTCGGCAGCCAGGTAGTGGACAAAAAAGTTGACTCCGTCTGCCCGTTTTGCGGTGTCGGCTGCCAAATTACTTACAACGTCAAAGACAACGTCATCTTGAGTGTGGACGGCCGGGACGGGCCGGCAAACCACAGCCGCCTGTGCGTCAAAGGCCGTTTTGGTTTTGACTATGCGCACAGCCCGCAGCGCCTGACGAAGCCCTTGATACGCAAAGCGGGCGTGCCTAAAAACCCGGACGCGTTAAACCAGCTCAACCGTGACACGGCCGACTGGTCTGAAGTATTTCGTGAAGCCAGCTGGGAAGAGGCGCTGGCTTTCAGTGGCCAGACGCTCAGCGGCCTGCGCGATACGCATGGCAAAAAAACCTTGGCTGGTTTTGGTTCTGCCAAAGGCAGCAACGAAGAAGCCTATCTGTTTCAAAAGCTGGTACGAACCGGTTTTGGCAGCAACAACGTGGACCACTGCACGCGTTTGTGCCATGCGTCCAGCGTGGCCGCATTGCTTGAAGGCGTGGGCTCGGGCGCGGTCAGCAACCAGGTCAACGACGTTGAGCACGCCGGCATGATTTTTGTCATTGGCTCCAACCCGACCGCCAACCATCCGGTGGCCGCGACGTGGATGAAAAACGCCGCCAAACGCGGTGCCAAGATTGTGCTGGCCGACCCGCGCATCACCGACATCGGCAAGCATGCCTGGCGCACGCTGCAGTTCAAGGCCGATACCGATGTAGCCATGCTCAATGCGCTGATCCACACCGTGATTGACGAGGGCCTGACGGACCACGCGTTTATTCGCGACCGTGTCAGCAATTACGAGGCCCTGCGTGAAAACGTCAAGGCCTACAGCCCCGAGGCGATGGCGCCTATCTGCGGCATTCCGGCCGAGACGCTGCGCGAAGTGGCCCGCGAATTCGCCACAGCCAAAGGCGCCATGATTCTGTGGGGCATGGGCATCAGCCAGCACGTACACGGTACCGACAATGCGCGCTGCCTGATTGCACTCAGCACAGTGACCGGGCAGATCGGCAAACCGGGCTCCGGCCTGCATCCGCTGCGCGGTCAGAACAACGTGCAGGGTGCCAGCGATGCCGGCCTGATTCCCATGATGTTCCCCAACTACCAGCGCGTGGACAATCCGGCGGCGCACGCCTGGTTTGAAAATTTCTGGGATGTGAAGTTGGACGCCAAGCCTGGCTACACAGTGGTGGAAATCATGCACAAGATCCTCGCGCCTGAGAGCGATGTACACAAGATTCGCGGCATGTACGTCATGGGAGAAAACCCCGCCATGAGCGACCCCGATTTGAACCATGCTCGGCATGCGCTGGCCAGCCTGGAGCACTTGGTGGTGCAAGACATCTTTATGACCGAAACCGCCTGGTTGGCCGATGTGGTGCTGCCGGCGACGGCCTGGCCAGAAAAAACCGGGACTGTCAGCAATACCGATCGCATGCTGCAGATGGGTAAACAGGCCGTGACGCCACCGGGTGATGCCAAGCCTGATTTGTGGATTCTTCAGCAGCTTGCCAGCCGGTTGGGGCTGAAATGGGATTACCCGGGTGCGCATGATGGCGTCGCCGCAGTCTATGAAGAAATGCGCCAGGCTATGCATGCAGTGATCTCCGGCATCACCTGGGAGCGGCTGGAGCGTGAGTCAAGCGTCACCTATCCGTGCTTGAGTTTGGATGACCCGGGCGCTCCTACCGTGTTCATTGACCGTTTTGACACCAAAGACGGTCGGGTGCTTCTGGTGCCTGCTGACATCATCCCGGCGAATGAACGGCCAGACGCCGATTTCCCGTTTGTGCTCATCACCGGCCGTCAGCTGGAGCACTGGCACACCGGCAGCATGACCCGGCGCGCAACGGTGTTGGATGCCATCGAGCCGATGGCGACAGCGTCCATGTGCGGTGCGGATCTGGCGGCTTTTGGTCTCTCGGCGGGTGATGTCATCACGGTCGAATCGCGGCGCGGCAGCGTCGCCATTCATGTGCGGCGGGATGACGGCACGCCGCAAGGCGCGGTGTTTATTCCGTTTGCATACTACGAGGCAGCCGCCAACCTGATGACCAATGCCGCGCTGGATCCGTTCGGGAAAATACCGGAGTTCAAATACTGCGCGGTCGCCATTCGCCGAGGTGGGCAGCCTGCGCTCATTTCCGGATACGGCATAGCCGACGCCAATAGCCATTGACGGTGTACGGCTGCAGCGCAGCCGTACACTCGTGCATGTCTGATTTTTTGACGCAATCGCCTGAGACGGGCGATGCGGTTCTCCGTCCCACGATAGCCGTCGCTGTCATCATGCGCCGTGAGCGTATCGACAACCGCTGGCAACCGTGGCGCTGGTCACTGGCCGATGTGGTGCCTAACGAAGCCAGCTTTGGCCATCAACCGCGCCTGCTGTTAAAAGACGACCGCGAAGAGCGCTGGCTGCATCCTGGTTTTTCGGTGGAACTTTTTCTTGGGGATGCTGAAGGTTACTACCTTAACGTGACCACCGAGCAGCCTTGCTTCTGGGTGGTTTGGCGCATGGAAGAGGAGGCTGCGATTGCCGCCGAGCCGATCGCGGTGCCGCACGTCGTGACCCTGAGTTACCACGACGCCGGACGCTGGCTGGACGCGCAGGAAACTGTGGAGCAGGTGCCGGCGCCCCCGGATGTGGTGCAGTGGGTACAGAACTTCGTCAAGCAGCACCATGTGCTGGAAGCCAAACGTCGCCAGCGTCCCCAGAGTTTCAAGTCCTTGCAGGACCGGTTCGGCAATCCCGCGCGCGTCAGTACCGACAAAACATTGGGCGGGTCGGGTCGTGGCTGAAGCATCGACTGGATTTTTAAGCCGCTGGTCGCGCCGCAAAACCGAGGGCTTGCAGGGCAAACCGCTCGCCGAGCCGGTTGCTGCCGAGAAACCTGCGCCTTTGGACGTCCTTGCGGTCCCGCCCTTGGCCCGGGCCGGCAAGGTTGAAACCCTGCCGGCGACGCAGCTGAAGGATGCAACTACCCAGTCCAATTTCGCCAACACACCGACCACGCCGAACGCGCTCACTGCGACAACGCCGCCCATCACGCCTGAAGCGACTTTGTCGCTGGAAGACACCCATAGCCTGACGAAAGACTCTGATTTCACGCCCTTTATGGCGCACGGGGTGGGGCGCGATGTGCGCAATGCGGCGATGAAAAAACTGTTCGCTGACCCGCATTTCAACGTGATGGATGGCCTGGATATTTACATTGACGACTACTCCAAGTCGGACCCAATACCCGAGGCCATGCTCAGACAAATGAATGGTGCAAAGTTTCTCAACCTCTTTCCTGACGAGGAAGATGCTGAAAAATCCGGGGTGGTCCCGGAGCTATGGGAAAATACAAACAACCCCGTGGCCCAGACCCTGGCGCAGGCCCAAGAAAATCCGGCTGTAGCGCCTCCGGGCAATCCGGTTTTTGCCCATCCCCCTCATTCCAGCCAACCCGAGTCAGCACCTCCTGTGCCTGGCCCAGGGACAAGCCAAAAAGACCATGCCGACATTGATTTGCGATTGCAACCAGACCATGCCTCTCCAGCCCAAGGCGCTGGGCACGGCACTTCTTGAGCCATTAACGCTGCATTCGGCTTTGTGCCGCCGTGAAGCCGGCGTTTTTCAAAAAGCGATTCAGTCCGGCGACGACGTGGTGGTGGCGTGCACGCAAGAAAAGCGCTTGTTCACCGAAGTCGCTGCGCAGACTGAAAAAGTCACGTCGGTCATTCGCTTCGTGAATATCCGCGAAACAGGTGGCTGGAGCAAGGACGCCAGCAACGCCACGCCAAAAATCGCCGCCTTGCTGGCTGCGGCCCACCTGCCCGATGCCGAACCGGTGGCAACGGTTACTTATAAAAGCACCGGCCGGCTGCTCATTGTGGGCCCGCTGGACCAGGCCGAACAGGTGGCGGCTTTGGTGGCCGATACGCTGGAAGTGACGATTTTTGCGCAGGGCGTTTCGCAGCCTGCACAAACAGGGTTTCCCCTGCAGGAGCGGCAGTACCCGGTCATCAGCGGCAGCCGCCTCCAGCTCAAGGGCTGGTTGGGGGCTTTCGAGGCGAGTTGGTCGAAAACCAATCCGATTGACCTCGACCTGTGCACCCGCTGCAACGCCTGCGTCGCGGTGTGTCCAGAGGGTGCAATTGACCTCAGTTACCAGATCGACAGCAACAAGTGCACGTCCCACCGGGACTGCGTGAGCGTTTGCAAAGTCGCCGGTGCAATTGACTTCAACCGTGAGCCACAAGCACTCACCGAGACATTTGATCTGGTGCTCGATCTGGGTGCCGAGCGCCTGATCACCTTGCATGCGCCGCCGCAAGGCTATTTTGCTTTGCATGCCTCTGCTGGCCTGGCTTCCCCGGGCCTGTTGCCGCTGGTGGTCAAACTGCGTGACATGGTGGGCGAGTTTGAAAAACCAAAGTTTTTCAATTACAAGCAGAAAATTTGCGCGCACAGCCGCAATGAAACCGTAGGGTGCAATGCCTGCATCGACATCTGCTCGGCCGGCGCGGTCAGCAGCGAAAAAAGCCGCCAGCAAATAGTTGTCAATCCTAATTTATGCATCGGCTGCGGGGCCTGCACCACGGTGTGCCCGACCGGTGCGCTGACCTATGCGTATCCGCGTGCCAGCGAACAGGGCGTGCGTCTGAAAACCCTGTTGTCAACCTACGCCAAAGCCGGCGGTGCCCATGCCACGGTGTTGCTGCACAGCCAAAGCAGCGGGCAACAGGCGGTGGAAGCCTTGGGTCGCGCTGCGCAGTTGCAAAAAGGTGTGCGCGGTGTGCCTGCCAACGTCATACCGCTCGGACTTTGGCATACCGCCAGCGTCGGCCTGGACCTCTGGCTGAGCGCGATTGCGTTTGGTGCGTCGCAGGTAGCGGTGCTGGTCACCGAAGAAGAGGCTCCCGCTTACCTGGACGGCCTTGCAGCGCAGATGCGCGTGGCGCAGGCGCTGCTAAACGGCCTGGGCTACGCTGGCGTGCATTTTCATCTGCTGCGTACACCCGTCGTGGCCGCGCTCGATGCCAGCCTTCAGACCCTGTCCCGTGCCCGACCAATTGTGCCGAAAAGTGCCGCACGTTTTGCTGTTGTGCAAGAAAAGCGCAGCACCCTGGACATGCTGCTGGACCATTTCATCAGCGCCGCTCCGCTGGCCTTGCCCGAGGCGATTGCGCTGCCGGCTGCAGGCTCGCCATTTGGCAGTTTGCAAATCAACTTGGACAGCTGCACGCTGTGCCTGAGTTGCGTCAGCGCTTGTCCGGCTAGTGCGCTGCAGGACAACCCAGACCGCCCACAGCTTAAATTTATTGAGAAAAACTGCGTGCAGTGCGGCCTGTGTGCCAGCACCTGCCCTGAGGACGCCATCACGCTGGTGCCGCGTCTGCTGCTCACGCCGCAGCGCAAGGAAGCGCGTGTGCTCAACGAGAGCCAGCCTTACCAGTGCATACGCTGCAGCAAGCCGTTTGGTACGCTCAAAGCGATCGAGTCCATGCTCGGCAAGCTGGCAGGCCATGCCATGTTTCAGGGTGCTGCGGCCGACCGTCTCAAAATGTGCAGTGACTGCCGGGTGGTGGACATCTACTCCGCGCAGAACGAAGTAAAAATAACCGATATCCGCTAGGCCCACCTGATCCATGACGCACGCCCCACTTTTGACATCCACGCTCGACGAAGAAACTGCGCGTGCAGAAATTTACGGCCTGCTCGCCGCGCTTTACTATGCCGCGCCGTCCGCTGAGCTGCTCGGCAATTTGACGCTGGCAGTCACTGAGGCGCCAGCGCCTGGGGCAGTACTGGAAAGTTCCTGGAGCGATCTGGTGGCTGCGGCCCGGGCTACCAGCCTGACGCAAATCGGCACTGAGTACGACGACTTGTTCGGCGGTATGGGCAAACCCGAGGTGTATCTTTTTGGTTCTCACTACCTCAGCGGCTTTCTCAATGAAAAGCCGTTGGCTGCGTTGCGTACGGATATTGCCGCATTGGGGCTGGCGCGAGACGAGGGCATGTCCGAGACCGAGGACCATGTGGCCTATCTCTGCGAGGTCATGCGTTACCTGATTGCAGGAGACGATGTCGCCGTCGCCAACCTGACGCGTCAGCGCGAATTTTTTGCGCAGCACCTGCAACCCTGGTTGCCCGAAATGTGCAATGCCATCGTGCGCCACCCGAAGGCGCAGTTTTACGGTGCGCTTGCGGCTTTCACGAGAGTTTTTGTGGATGTCGAGTCCCAGGGATTTGACATGCTCACCTGAAAAGGGTGATGCCTGGTCGATGTAAATGCATCAATACGTCGCCAGCGCGGCCATTTCAGGCCTTATAAACCCGGTGCGTACCCTGCGTTTCCCCTAGTTAGCGCAAAGGACTCTGCTTGAGCCTTGCCGCCGGGTTTCGACTAACGTATATTATGCAGTCTAGTGCATAGCCACTGCCCCATTCAGCCCCCGCTTCCTTGGAGATAAATATGCAGGAAAGCCAGCCAAAACCCTCACGCCGAGGTTTCTTTTTCGGTGCTGCCGCAACCGGCGCTGCCGTTGCAGCCGCGGTGTCCTTGCCGGGCATGACAAGCGCTCCTTTGGTCGAAGCCGGCCTGGCAGAAATCCAGCCCGTTTCGGAAAAAGGCGGCGGGTACAGCCTGTCAGAGCACGTCAAGCGCTACTACAAGACAACGCGCCTTTAATTTATCCGTTTCACCCGTCTTAATTCCTACGGACAGTTGCATGCTTCTCACGAAAAAATCCCCCAGTACTCACAGCGATTCGGTCTCCCCCAGGGCCTCGGCTGCCTCCGCGCGCTTCGTGCAAAGTTTGTCGCGCGGCTTGTCGAGTGCCTTGCCGACCATGGACAGGCGCGCGTTTTTGCGGCGTTCAGGTCTTGGTGTGGGTGTTGGTCTGGCCGCAACTCAGTTGACGCTGGTCAAAAAAGCCGGTGCCGTGACGTCAGGAGACTCCGGCGCCCACGCAGTCGGTGGAAAAGTCGAAGTCAAACGCACGGTTTGTACCCATTGTTCGGTCGGTTGCGCCGTAGATGCCGTTGTTGAAAATGGCGTCTGGGTCCGTCAGGAACCGGTGTTTGACTCCCCCATCAATTTGGGTGCACATTGTGCCAAAGGTGCGGCACTGCGCGAGCACGGTCACGGTGAGTTCCGTTTGCGTTATCCCATGAAGCTGGTGAACGGAAAATACCAGCGTATTTCGTGGGACACGGCCCTTACCGAAATCAGCGACCGCATGTTGGCCTTGCGTAAAGAAAGTGGTCCGGATTCCGTTTATGTGGTGGGCTCTTCCAAACACAATAACGAGCAGTCGTACTTGCTGCGCAAGTGGATGAGTTTTTGGGGCAGCAACAACTGCGACCACCAGGCCCGCATCTGCCACTCCACGACGGTGGCTGGCGTTGCCAACACCTGGGGTTACGGTGCCATGACCAACTCATTCAACGACATGCAAAACAGCAAGTGCGCGCTGTACATCGGCTCGAACGCAGCCGAAGCGCACCCTGTCAGTATGCTGCACATGTTGCATGCCAAAGAGACTGGCTGCAAGATGATCGTGGTTGACCCGCGCTTCACGCGCACGGCCGCCAAGGCAGACGAGTACATCCGCATACGTTCGGGTTCCGACATTCCATTCGTATTCGGCATGCTTTACCACGTCTTCAAAAACGGCTGGGAAGACACCAAATACATCAACGACCGCGTCTACGGCATGGACAAGGTCAAGGCCGAAGTGTTGGCCAAGTGGACCCCCGAGAAGGTTGAAGAAGCCTGCGGCGTGCCGGAAGCGCAGGTTTACAAAGCTGCTGAAATGATGGCCAAAAACCGGCCTTCGACGCTGGTTTGGTGCATGGGGCAAACCCAGCACACCACTGGCAACGCAATTGTTCGCGCGTCCTGTATCTTGCAGCTCGCCTTAGGCAACATTGGCGTGTCTGGCGGTGGCACAAATATTTTCCGTGGTCACGACAACGTTCAGGGTGCCACCGATGTCGGCCCTAACCCTGATTCATTGCCCGGCTATTACGGCTTGACAGAAGGCTCATGGAAGCACTTTGCCAAAGCCTGGGGCGTGGACTTTGACTGGATCAAGGGACGTTACGCATCGCCGGCCATGATGGGCAAGCCTGGTATCACCGTCTCGCGCTGGATCGATGGCGTGATGGAGAAAAATGAACTCATTGACCAGGACTCCAACCTGCGTGGTGTGTTTTTTTGGGGCCATTCGCCGAACTCGCAGACCCGCGGTCTGGAGATGAAGCGTGCCATGGACAAGCTCGACCTGCTGGTGGTTGTCGACCCGTACCCGTCGGCTACCGCGGCTATGGCTGCTATGCCTGGCGAAGCGGAAGACCTCAATCCAAACCGTGCGGTCTACTTGCTACCGGCCACCAGTCAGTTTGAAACCTCTGGTTCTGTCACGGCGTCCAACCGTTCGCTGCAATGGCGCGAAAAAGTCATTGAGCCGCTGTGGGAAAGCCGTACCGATCACATGATCATGTACCAGTTTGCCGAAAAGCTGGGCTTCGCCAAAGAGCTGGTCAAAAACGTCAGAATGCAAAAAGTCAAAGGCATGGACGAACCCATGCCCGAAGACATCCTGCGCGAAATCAACAAGAGCTGCTGGAGTATTGGCTACACCGGCCAAAGCCCTGAGCGCTTGAAAGCGCACATGCGCAACATGCATTTGTTTGACGTCAAAACACTGCGTGCCAATGGCGGCAAGGACAAAGAAACTGGCTACGAATTTGGTGGCGATTACTTCGGTTTGCCGTGGCCATGTTTTGGCACCCCGGAGCTCAAGCACCCCGGCTCGCCAAACTTGTACGACACGTCCAAGCATGTGATGGCTGGCGGCGGTAACTTCCGCGCCAACTTTGGTGTGGAAAAAGACGGTGTCAACCTGCTGGCTGAGGATGGCTCGCATTCCAAGGGCGCGGACATCACGACCGGCTATCCGGAGTTCGATCATCTTTTGCTGAAAAAGCTGGGTTGGTGGGACGAGCTGACCGACGCAGAGAAATTAGCGGCGGACGGCAAAAACTGGAAAACTGACATGTCGGGCGGAGTGATTCGCGTGGTCATGAAAAACCACGGCTGCCATCCCTTCGGCAATGCCAAGGCGCGTGCTGTGGTCTGGAATTTCCCTGATGCGATCCCGCAGCACCGCGAGCCGTTGTACGGCAACCGCGCTGACTTGCAGATCAAGTACCCGACGCATGACGACAAAAAATCGTTCTGGCGTTTGCCGACCTTGTACAAGTCGGTTCAGCAAAAAAATATTGCTGACAAGATTCACGAAAAATTCCCGCTGGTCATGACATCTGGACGCTTGGTGGAGTACGAAGGTGGCGGTGAAGAAACTCGTTCCAATCCGTGGCTTGCAGAGTTGCAGCAAGAAATGTTTATCGAGATCAACCCCAAAGTGGCTGCAGACAAGGGCATTCGCAATGGTGAACGTGCCTGGGTCAGCACACCGACCGGCGCCCGCCTGAACGTGCAGGCCATGGTGACCGAACGCGTTGGTCCTGACACGGTGTTCATGCCGTTCCACTTTTCCGGACGCTGGCAAGGCGCTGACATGTTGGCCTACTACCCGACGGGCGCAGCGCCCATCGTGCGCGGTGAGGCTATCAATACCGGCACAACCTATGGCTACGACAGTGTGACGATGATGCAGGAAACCAAGACGACGGTCTGCAACGTCGAGAAAGCATAAAGAAAAATACCATGGCAAGAATGAAATTCGTCTGTGACTCCGAGCGCTGCATTGAGTGCAACGGTTGCGTCACCGCTTGTAAAAACGCCAACGAGGTGCCTTGGGGTGTGAACCGCCGCCGGGTGGTGACGCTCAACGACGGCGTTGCTGGCGAAAAATCAATCTCCGTTGCCTGCATGCACTGCAGCGATGCGCCGTGTATGGCCGTGTGTCCCGTGAATTGCTTTTACCGTACCGACGAGGGTGTGGTCCTGCATGACAAGGACATCTGCATCGGCTGCGGTTACTGCTCCTATGCTTGTCCTTTTGGCGCACCGCAGTTTCCCGCGTCCGGCACCTTCGGTGTGCGCGGCAAGATGGATAAATGCACTTTCTGCGCCGGTGGCCCAGAAGCCAACGGCAGTGAGGCTGAGTTCGAAAAATACGGCAGTAATCGGTTAGCCGAAGGCAAATTGCCAGCCTGCGCTGAAATGTGCTCGACCAAAGCCTTGTTGGCCGGCGACGGCGATGTGGTGGCGGATATTTTCCGCAACCGTGTTGTGCAGCGCGGCAAAGGTGCCGAGGTCTGGGGTTGGGGCACTGCTTATGGCTCCAAACAGGCTGGACAGCCGCCACAAGGGGTGAAATCATGATGCGCCTGAAGCTTGTAATGGTGTCTCTTACAGCGGCAGCGGGCCTGTTGGGCTGCGGCGAGAAGCCGCAAACGCTGGGCATTGGCAAGCATGATGTGGCCGCCTACTTGGGTGCAGAAAACCATTTTGTGGCACCGGGCTGGAAAGTCGGTGACAAAACCAGTTGGGAGCAAGGGCTCAAGGCCCGGATGCAGAACACCCAGAACGAGTATTCCAAGATGACGGTTCCAAACAAGTGATCGGAGGCCTTATGACATGCACGGTACGTTCACGCTGGGCCTGGCTTTTAATTGCCGTTGGCACCTTTGGTCTGGGCAGTTGGGCTCAGGCGCAAACGTCTTCCGTCAAGTCAGCGCAAACTTCAGGTTTGGTGACACCGGCGCCGGCGCCAGCCCTTGCAGCACCCGCGGGTGGTGGCATTCAGGGACAAAACATTTTTGAAGTCAAGCCAGATGCAAACCTTGATCCAAACTACGCGAAACAGACCAACGCCGAGCGCTCAAAGGTCCAGCCGGGTAACAACGCCCCGATGTGGCGTCAGGTCGGTGCGGGTGCAACCGGCCACAGTAGCTTGCCGCTGAGCCAAGCCCCTGAAGCCGGTAATTTGATTCAGTCGTTTGTGCAATATCCGGGGTCGCGCTTAACCAATGCCGGTGAAGCCTGGCGGCAGGTGCGTAATAACTGGTTGATTCCTTATGGTGGCTCGTTGCTACTGATCGTAGTGCTGGCCATTGCCATCTTTTATTTCAGCAAGGGCATGATCAAAAACCATGCACCCGACACCGGCCGAAAAATTGAGCGTTTTACACCGTTTGAGCGGGCCGCGCATTGGTCCAATGCGATTGCATTCGTGATTTTGGCTGTTTCTGGTGTTGTCATGGCTTTCGGGAAATTTTTCTTGCTGCCTATTATGGGCGGTACGCTGTTTGGCTGGCTGACCTATGTGCTGAAAAACTTGCACAATTTTGCTGGTCCGCTGTTTGCGGTGTCTTTGATGGTGGTATTTTTGACCTTTTTGCGCGATAACTGGCCGCAAAAAGGCGATATCGGCTGGTTGCTCAAAGGCGGCGGTTTATTTGGTGGTGCTGAACCGGCATCCAACCGTTTTAACGCAGGTGAAAAAATTGTGTTTTGGGGCGGCGTATTCTTTTTGGGGTTGGTCGTGGTGTCATCGGGCTTTGTGCTTGACAGGCTGTTACCCGGCCTGGTCTACGAGCGCTCGACCATGCAAATTGCCCACATGGTGCATGCGGTTGCCACGGTGTTGATGATGGCGATGTTTGTTGCCCATATTTACTTGGGTACTATCGGCATGCAAGACGCTTACCAGGGTATGAAAACTGGCTATGTTGATGAGACTTGGGCCAAAGAGCACCATGGGTATTGGTACGACGACGTGAAAGCCGGGAAAATCCCAGCCCAGCGCAGCGAGCCTGCGCCTCCTGGCCAGACTGTACAGGTCTAAAAAGTAAGGACTTTATGAAAACATTTTTAATTTCAACACTTGCTTTGGCGGTTTCATCGGCCGTTCTGGCCAAGCTTCCAGCCCTGAGCGACGAGGCGAAAGCCAAGGCCGCAGAGGCTTCTGCCAAGATTGCCTGGGCAGGAAAATTGGACTCGTACAAGCTGTGCAGGTCGCAAGACAAGGTGGTTGCTGCTTATTTCAAGTCTGCCAATTCAGCCGGCAAAGATGTCAAACCTGCATCCGCTACACCGGCCTGTGCTGATCCCGGCGCTTTCGTTTATACGCCGCCTGAAGCTGTCAAACCGATTGAAGCGGCTGGTGCGCATTCGCCTGCGACCACCGCGGCGAGCCCGCCTAGCACCAAGCAACCTGACGCCGTAGTGAATCCTGCCATGAAGTCCTGAAATATTGCCCTTTTTCCAAGTCTGCTTACCCAAGGCCGACCCGCAAGGTGTCGGCTTTTTTAATGTAGTCTCTCTCCATGATCTTGCCTTATCTGACGCTAGCCCAGGCACCGCTGACCTGCGAGATTGACGCCGTCAATGAATTTGGCGAGCACCACGCGGTTTCAATTCCGGCTGAGCGCGCGCTTACGGTTTATGTTGACAAGCGCGAGCTGGTCACACTCATGACATTGGGTGCGCACCCCGAATTGTTGGTGATGGGCTATTTGCGCAACCAACGGCTGGTCAAAAAAGTGGAGGATATCGAGTCCATCACCGTCGACTGGGATGTCGGCTCTGCAGCCGTTAAAACCAGAAACGGCATTACAGACATTGAAGAAAAAACGTCAAAGCGGGTGGTGACCACGGGCTGTGGACAGGGCAGCGTGTTTGGTGGGTTAATGGATGAAGTTGATCAAATCAGGTTGCCGCCTCAAGCGAATATGACGCAAAGCCAGCTTTATTCGCTGGTCAATACGATTCGCCTTAAGGAAACGACCTACAAATCTGCGGGGTCAGTGCATGCTTGCGCGCTTTTTGACACCGCTGCGAGCGAACCCGAAATGCTTTTATTTGTAGAGGATGTGGGCAGGCACAACGCGATTGACACCATCGCTGGCTGGATGTGGATGAATATGACCCCCACGCTTGTCGCTTCGCGTACTGCGCTGGACGTGCCAGCGCAAGATGCGCAGGCCCTTCGCGCTGTCCAAACCCGCGCAGGCGGGTTTGGAGCCGCAGCACTCAGCCCCGAGGGAGCGCTGCGCCTGCGGCCCGGCAAAGCCGGTTCCGCAGCCCTGGCTGGTGAAGAGGGTGCAGCCGCACAAAACGCTTTAACGGCAGATATCGGTTCGGAAGGTTTGGTCTTCTACACCACGGGCCGCCTGACCAGTGAAATGGTTATAAAGTCCGCCCAGATGGGCGTGCCGATTGTGGTGTCGCGTAGCGGCATCACACAAATGGGCCATCAGGTGGCGCAAATTGTCGGCCTGTGCGCGATTGGTCGTGCCACCAACAAACGCTTTCTTTGTTATGCCAATGCCCAGCGCCTGAAGTTGCAGCCTGGCCTGTTGGGCTGAAGCAAGTCCAGCCTCACGCTAATCCTGGCTACCCGTTTTGCGTTATGGTGACGCGATGAACACACTTTTCATAAAACTCGGCTGGCGTACCCTGCTGCGCGATCTGCGCGCTGGTGAGTTGCAGCTTTTGATTGTCGCCGTTACGCTGGCAGTCGCGGCGCTGACGGCGGTCGGTTTTTTTGCGGACCGGCTTAAAGGGGGCTTGCAGCGCGATGCCCGGCAATTGTTGGGTGGTGACGCCGTGATTCGCAGTGATGGCGTGACACCAGCGGCCTTTATTGCCAAAGCGCAGGCTCTTGGCCTCAAAGCCATCACAACCGTCAGTTTTCCGACCATGGGTCGCGCTACAGATGTCGAGGGCGGCGCTACCAAGCTGGTTGCCTTCAAGGCGGTGCCTGAAGGTTATCCGCTGCGCGGCACCATGAAAGTGGCTGACAACGCTGAAAGCCAGGGTTTTGACACCAAAGATGTCCCCGCACCTGGCACAGCGTGGGCCGATGCTTCGCTGCTCGACAGCCTCAGCCTCAAGCTGGGCCAAACCCTGCTCATGGGCGACGCCAGCTTCAAAGTCACGCGCATTATCGTGCAAGAGCCTGATCGGGGCGCGGGATTTATCAGCTTTTCACCCCGAGCCATGATTAATCAGGCTGACGTCGCCGCCACCGGACTTATCCAGCCGGCCAGTCGTACCAGCTACCGGTTTGCCGTGGCGGGTAACGACAAGGCGGTTAGCGACTACGTCACCTGGGCCAATGTAGAGATCAAAAAGCCATTTGAGCAAACTGGCGTTCGCGGGGTCCGGCTGGAGTCGCTGGAGTCCGGCAGCCCTGAGATGAAGCAAACGCTAGACCGTGCCGAAAAGTTTTTAAATCTGGTCGCGTTGTTGGCAGCGCTGCTCAGCGCCGTGGCCGTCGCCATCGTGGCGCGCGGCTTTGCCGCGAAGCATCTCGACGATTGCGCCATGCTACGCGTGCTCGGCCAGCCGCAACGCACCATTGCCTTGGCCTATGGGTTCGAGTTTGTGCTGGCCGGCCTAGCAGCCAGTGCGTTGGGCGTGGCCGTCGGCTTTGCCGTGCATTATGGTTTTGTCGTGCTGCTGGCCGGTCTGGTTGAAAGCGCACTTCCTGCCGCTACCGTGTGGCCGGTTATTTTCGGTATGGGCATGGGCCTGACCCTGCTCCTGGCATTTGGCCTGCCGCCCGTATTGCAACTCGCCTCTGTCCCGCCGCTGCGCGTGATCCGCCGTGACGTGGGTAATCTGAAGCCTGCATCCATGGCGGTGCTGGGCGTGGGCATGATCGGCTTTGCAGCTTTGTTGGTCGCCGCCAGTAGCGATTTGAAGTTGGGCCTGATTGCAGTGGGCGGTTTTGCAGCAGCCGTGCTGGTGTTCGCGGCAGCCAGTTATGCCGCCGTCAAGGTTTTGAGAGCCAGCGTCAACGAAGATGTGGCACCACGTTGGCTGGTACTGGCGACGCGCCAATTGTCGGCACGCCCGATTTATGCTGTGGTGCAGACCAGTGCCTTAGCTGTCGGCCTGTTGGCGCTGATGCTGCTGGTCCTGTTGCGCACCGACCTGATCAGCAGCTGGCGCAAGGCCACGCCGCCAGATGCGCCTAACCGTTTTGTCATCAACGTGCAGCCCGAGCAGGGTGATGCTTTTAAAAAAGCGCTGCGCGACGGCGGCGTGACCAAATTTGACTGGTATCCCATGATTCGGGGCCGACTGGTGGCGGTTAACGGCAAAGCCATCACGCCCGACGATTTTGAAGACGACCGCGCCAAGCGCCTGGTTGACCGGGAGTTCAACCTGTCCAACAACACCGAGCAACCGGCCCATAACCAGACGGTTGCGGGTAAGTGGACACCGGGTGAAAAAGACGCTGTGAGCGTTGAAGAGGGCTTGGCTAAAACCCTGGGCCTCAAGCTGGGCGACTCACTGCGCTTTGACATGGGTGGCCAGGTCAGTGAGGCGAAAATCACCAGTCTGCGCAAGGTCGACTGGGGTTCGATGCGCGTGAACTTTTTTGTGATGTACCCGGTCGCAGAGCTCGCCGACGTGCCCGTGTCCTATATCAGCGCCTACCGCGCCCCGGAGCCCAAAGCGGCGGTAGCCGGGCAGGCCAGCCCGCAAAGCTTTGACAACGAACTCGTCAAGGCCTTTCCAAATATCACCAACGTAGACATGACCAGCACGCTGGCCCAGGTGCAGCGCGTGCTTGACCAGGTGATACGCGCCGTTGAATTTTTGTTTGGTTTCACGCTGGCCGCCGGGCTGGTGGTGCTGTTTGCGGCCATCACCGCTACCCGGGAAGAGCGTGCCAGAGAGTTTGCCATCATGCGCGCGGTAGGTGCCAGGGCCTCGCTGCTTCGCCAGGTGCAGCGTGCCGAGTTGGCCGGTGTGGGCTTGCTGGCGGGATTTTTGGCGTCGCTGGTTGCATTGGCGGTAGGCTGGGCGCTCGCGCGCTATGTGTTTGACTTCAGCTGGACCGGTTCATGGACAGTGCCTGTACTGGGTAGCCTGGCGGGCGCTGTGCTGGCACTAGCGGCCGGCTGGTGGGGGCTGCGCTCGGTGCTCAATACGCCCGTCGTGGAGACACTTCGCAAAGCTCAATAATGGCGGTTATGCAAATTGAAGACAAGCCCCCGGGCAATCCTCCGTTCGAAACACCGTTTGAGTGGATAGGCGGCGAAGCGCACGTGAAAGCCCTGGTCGAGCGTTTTTATGACCTGATGGACCTGGAGCCCAACTTCAGTGCCCTGCGCGCCGCCCATGCCGGGCCACTCGACAACGCACGTCAGCGTCTGTTCTGGTTTTTATGCGGCTGGATGGGTGGGCCGCAGCATTACACCGAGCGTTTTGGGCATCCCAAGCTGCGCATGCGCCACATGCCGCAGCAAACCGGCGGCGGCGTCATCGGAATCCGGGAACGAGACCAATGGCTGGCCTGCATGAACCAGGCTATGGTGGAAACGGGCGTTGACGAGGCGCTGCGCATGCGCCTGAATACTTCGTTTTTTCAGACAGCCGACTGGATGCGTAACCGGGGCGAGTGATGGATTTCCAGTTGCTGGCCAACACAGCGCCGTGCTTTTTTTGTCGCCGGGAGATAAGCCGTCAATTGCTACAAAAATAATAGCGTATTGTCCCCGTATTTGCTGTCTTATGGGCCGATTTCACCTATGCGCAAGGGGATCTCCCTGTTTGGAACATGCCGCTTTCGTCAACCATCGTTAAAACCTATTCCAGTCCAACGCCAAAACGCGGTAGTTTAAAGTGAAAACAGGCTGCGCGGCAAGAAGTACGAGGGCTACAAGCTATGAAAATAATAGCAATCAGTGGGTGTGTTGAAAATACCCAAAAAACTCAGCTTTGCGCCAGCAGCACCAGCAAGGCCCCAGCCCCGCCATGTGCAGGCCGGGCCTGCACAAAGGCGAGCACTTCCTGCTTTTGAACCAGCCAGCTTTGCACCTTGCCCTTCAGGATGGGCGTTTTACCGGGTGAGCCCAGACCTTTGCCGTGTACCACGCGCACGCAGCGCCAGCCGACTTTGGTTGCGTCCCGGATGAAATGGCTCAGGGCCTCGCGGGCGTCTTCGCGGCGCAGCCCGTGCAGATCCAGCTGGCCCTGAATGCTCCAGCCACCCCGACGCAATTTGCGCGTCACGTCCGGCCCCATACCGGGCCGCCTGAAACTCAGTGCGTCATCGGTGTCAAGCAGGGTTTCCGCATCGAATTCGTCCGAAATCGCCTCACGCATCACGGCCAACTCGTCCAGCTGGTGCTGCACGGCAATTGGCGGGGCTTGTACGGACGGCAGCATGGCGCGGTGACCTGGCCGGTGCTTGGGCGGCAGCGCTTTGACAGGACCAACGGCGCGGCTGAAGAGTTCTTTTTCTGCGCGGGTTTTGGCTTCAAGGACAGCCCTGGCCGCTTCGCGCTCGGCCGCCAGTTTGGCACGGGTCTCAATAGCAAACTTGACAGCCAGCAGGTCCTGGAGCGTCTTGATGGGGGGCTGGCTCTTGCGTTGAGGTGTTTTTGTGTTGACTGGTCTGGCCGTTTTTTTTGTGGTTGCAGGCTTGGCCAGCCCGCCGGTTTGTGTAATTTTGGCTACTTTTGCCTTGGGCGTTGCGCGCGGCGGTGCGATGCGCAGGTCGGGCTGGCGAATCGGCCGCTTCTGGGCGCGCGTGACGGCGGGCGCGGCCGGGGCGGGTGGGTTGGCAGCCGGTGGTGCGCGCCTGAGTACGGCTTCAAGTGCCTGCCGCAGTGCAGGGGCCAGGTCGGGCTTGAGTGTCGGGTCTCTGGTGGGGCGCATGGTGGAGGTTACAGCTTCTGATCAATCAGCTGCAATTAGAGCAGTCCCAGCTCAGCCATGGACACTGCCTGGGTACTCGTCACCACGAAATGGTCGAGCACGCGCACATCAACCAGACTTAAGGCTGCCTTCAGGGTCTGCGTCAATGCCTCGTCTGCTCGTGAGGGCTGGGCAGCGCCGCTGGGGTGGTTGTGGGCTAACACCACGCTGGCCGCATTGAGCGCCAAGGCCCGCACCACGACCTCACGCGGATAGACGCTGGTCTGGGTGAGGGTTCCCCTGAAAAGCTCTTCAAGTGCAATCAGCCGGTGCTGGCTGTCCAGAAACAGCACGGCAAAAATCTCATGCGGGCGGCTGCCAAGCTGCAGTTGCAGGTAGTCCCGCACGGCCTGGGGTGTGGCAAACACAGTCTTTTCTTTCAGTTGCTCGCTCAACGCACGCCGGGCCAGCTCCAGCACCGCGACGATTTCAGCGCGTTTGGCGGGACCCAGACCCTTGATGTTTTTAAGTGCCTCTGGCCTGGTGTGCAGCAGCCCCGCCAAACCGCCGAAGGTGTCCACCAACTCCTGACCCATCTGCAGCGCGTTTTTGCCGGGCAAGCCGGTGCGCAGCAGCAGCGCCAGCAGCTCGGCATCACTGAGTGCGCCGGGGCCACGGGCCAGCAGTTTTTCACGTGGGCGGGCATTTAGGGGAAGGTCTTTTAGTAGCATGGGCTTGGTCGGGCAGGGGGTGCGGCTAACTTTCTACAATAGAGGCAGTTTACAAACACTTGTCTTCCCGGGCGCCCTCCAGAAAGTTTTATGTCTGCCGACACGCACATTGCACCACCCGCCATTGAGCCGGGTTCTTTTTTAACCCTGCATTACCGCATGGCGGGCCCAGACGGTGTGGACATCATCAACACTTTTGGCGGCAAACCCGCCACGCTGAGCCTGGGCACGGGCCAGTTGTCACCAGCGATCGAGCAGCGTTTGATGGGCTTGCCAGAAGGCACGCGCATCACCTTTGAGTTGCCTGCAGGCGTGGCTTTTGGCGAGCGCAACCCCGATTTGCTGCAAACGGTGGCGCGCAAGCTGCTCAATGAGCTGGGTGACCCGGACGAACAATACAAGGCCGGTGATGTGGTGCAGTTCCCTACGCCCGACGGCATGGGGCAATACGCCGGCAGTGTGCTGCAAGTGGGGGGGGTAGGCGATGCGGTGCAGTTTGACTTTAACCATCCATTGGCCGGCCGGCCAGTGGTGTTTGAAGTTCAGGTCATTGGCGTGTTATGACCCCCACGTTTGTCGCTTCGCGTACTGCTCTGCCCCCCGAGGGGACTATTCCGCCTAAGGGCGGCCTGTCGGCGGAATGCTATGACTGAAAAAACAATGCTGCCTCAAGAAATACTGCTTGCTGAACCGCGCGGTTTTTGTGCCGGCGTAGACCGCGCCATCGAAATCGTCGAACGCGCCCTGACCAAATTCGGCGCGCCGATTTATGTGCGCCACGAGATTGTGCACAACACCTATGTGGTCAATGACCTCAAGGAAAAAGGCGCGGTCTTCATTGAGGATCTTGATGATGTGCCGCCCGGCGCGACGCTGGTTTTCAGTGCGCACGGCGTCAGCCAGGCGATCCAGAAAGAAGCGGCACGCAGGGGTTTCCAGATTTTTGACGCCACCTGTCCGCTGGTGACCAAGGTGCACGTTGAAGTCGCCAAGCTACACAAAGAGGGCTACGAATTCATCATGATTGGCCACAAGGGTCACCCTGAGGTCGAGGGCACCATGGGCCAGCTCGAAAGCGGCATCCATCTGGTGGAAGACGTGGCTGATGTAGCGCGTATCGCACCACTGCAAACCGAGCGGCTCGCGGTTGTGACGCAAACCACACTCAGCGTGGACGACGCTGCCGAGATCAGCGCGGCCGTCAAGGCGCGGTTTCCGCAGGTGCGCGCGCCCAAGCAGCAAGACATTTGTTACGCCACGCAAAACCGCCAGGACGCCGTCAAGGTCATGAGCCCGCAGGTCGACATCGTGATTGTGGTGGGCAGCCCCACCAGTTCCAACAGCAACCGCCTGCGCGAGCTGGCCGCCAAGCTGGGCACCGAGGCCTACATGGTGGACGACGCCAGTGAGCTGCAGCAGACCTGGTTTGAGGGCAAAAGCCGCGTCGGACTGACCGCGGGTGCTTCGGCACCGGAAATTCTGGTCAAACAGGTGATTGACCGCATCCGGGCGCTTGGGGCTGTGTCGGTGCGCAAGATGGACGGTATCGAAGAAACCATCAAGTTCCCGCTGCCCAAAGGCCTGAAGCTCGATGCGCAGGGCCATGTGATGAACATTGGCGACAGCCAGCTGCATCAGTCGAGCTGAGCTGGGCCCCCTCAAGACACACCTTACAACAACCATGACATCTGACATCAACCGCTCCACTATTGATAGCTGCAGGTCGGCGTTTTTGCTGCGCTACAGCCACTTTATTCATCAAACACCGCTATGGAAGCTGCCCGGCAAGGCACTGGGCGTGAATTGTGCCGAAGTCTGGCTCAAGCTCGAGCACCTGCAGACCAGCGGCAGCTTCAAGGCGCGGGGCATGCTCAATCGCCTGCTCTCAAACCCGATTCCGGCCAGCGGCGTGGTGATCGCTTCTGGCGGCAATGCGGGTATTGCGGTGGCCGCAGCGGCCAAAGAGCTGGGCGTGCGCTGCGAGGTATTGTTGCCGGAGGTCTCCAGCCTTGCCAAGCGCGCCAAACTGGCTGCACTGGGTGCCCATGTGGTGGTGGTGGGCAGCGCTTACGCAGATGCGCTGAAGGCCTGCCTGGAGCGCCAGCAACAAACCGGCGCACTGCTGGCCCACGCCTATGACCAACCCGAAGTGGTGGTGGGTGCCGGAACACTCGCTGCCGAGGTTGAGGCGCAGGGCGGCTTGCCAGACAGCGTGCTGGTCAGCGTCGGCGGAGGCGGTTTGATTGGCGGCATTGCCAGTTGGTTTGAACAGCGCAGCCGGGTGGTGGCGCTGGAGCCCGAACTCGCGCCCACCCTTTTCAAGGCCCGTGAAGCCGGGCATCCCGTCGACGTCAGTGTGGGCGGCATTGCGGCCGATTCACTGGGTGCCAAACGCATTGGCGATCTGGCATGGCAGGCCACGCAGGCCCATGTGCGCGATGCGCTGCTGCTCAGTGACGAGTCAATTCGCGCGGCGCAGCTGTGGCTCTGGAAAGAGCTCAAACTTGCGGTTGAACCGGCGGCGGCGCTGCCGCTGGCCGCGCTGCACAGTCGACGTTACCAGCCGCGTGCGAATGAAAAAGTCTGCCTGATTATTTGCGGTGCCAACCTTGATCCGGCCACCCTGGCCTGACAACGCCTTTTCAAAAAATACAATTGCCACATGCTTGACATCAACCTGCTCCGTAAAGATCTGCCCTCGGCCATTGCCCGGCTACAAACCCGCAAGAACCCACAAGCCTTCCTTAATGTAGAAGCTTTTCAAGCGCTGGAGGCCGAGCGCAAGTCCCTGCAAACCCGCACCGAAGAACTGCAGAGCCAGCGCAATACCCTGTCCAAGCAGATTGGCCAGCTCAAGGCTAAAGGCGAAGACGCCAGCGCGGTGATGGCGCAGGTAAGTGCCTCCAAGGCCGAGCTTGAAGCCTCGAGCACGCGGCTGGACCAGATTCAGCTTGACATGCAAGCCTTGTTGCTGGCCGTGCCCAACCTGCCGCATGACAGCGTACCGCTGGGCGCTGGCGAAGCGGGCAATGTTGAGGTGCGCAAATGGAGCCCTGCATCAGGCCTGGGCGGCACCCCCGCAGTGTTGACATTTGAGGCAAAAGACCATGTGGATGTAGGCCAGCCTTTGGGCCTGGACTTTGAGATGGGCACCAAGCTCACCGGTTCGCGTTTTACCGTCATGCAGGGCCCACTGGCGCGCCTGCACCGGGCGCTGTCGCAGTTCATGCTGGATGTACAGACCGCTGAGCACGGCTACACCGAGTGCTATGTCCCCTACATCGTCAATGCCGATTCGCTGCGTGGCACAGGCCAGCTGCCCAAATTTGAAGAAGATCTGTTTGCCGTAAAGAAAGGCGGGCAGGAGGGCGCACTTGAGAACGCCGCGCTGTATCTGATCCCCACGTCAGAAGTACCACTGACCAACTTTGTACGCGACGTGATCACGCCAGAAGCTGATCTGCCCCTCAAATTCACTGCGCACACACCATGCTTTCGTTCTGAAGCCGGCAGCTATGGCCGCGACACTCGCGGCATGATTCGCCAGCATCAGTTTGACAAGGTCGAGATGGTGCAAGTCGTGCACCCCGACACAAGCTACGAAGCCTTTGAGGCCATGACAGGCCACGCCGAAGTCATTTTGCAAAAACTCGGCCTGCCTTACCGCGTCATGCTGCTGTGCACCGGCGACATGGGTTTTGGTGCCACCAAAACCTATGATCTGGAAGTATGGCTGCCCGCGCAAAATACCTACCGCGAGATCAGCTCCATTTCCAACTGCGAAGCTTTCCAGGCCAGACGCCTGCAAGCGCGTTTTAAAAATGCCCAGGGTAAAAACGAGTTTGTGCACACCCTCAACGGCTCTGGCTTGGCGGTAGGACGCACGCTGGTGGCTGTACTTGAAAACTACCAGTGTGCTGACGGCAGTGTGAACATCCCTGCGGCGCTGCAGCCCTACATGGGCGGCTTGAGCAGACTGGTAGCCTGATAGAATGTGAGGCTACGCGGAGAGGTGGCAGAGTGGCCGAATGTACCTGATTCGAAATCAGGCGTACCGCAAGGTACCGTGGGTTCGAATCCCACCCTCTCCGCCAAAGGAAAAAACCCCATGTAAATCAATGACTTACATGGGTTTTTCACTTGTGGCCATAGCAAATGATTTTCAAAATATCTTGATAATCCATTGCAGCGATATAAGGTTGCGACATGAGACGGCGCGCTTCAAAAAAACGCTGACGCCATTGTGCAGCCTGGGGACCTGCAACTATTTTTGCAATTGCAAGTTCGCGAGTGCCGGTGGATACGACGACTTCTCTCTTGCCGAACACCTGACGCAGCTGAACTGGTACTGAAATCCGGAGGACGTAAATGTCGGAAGGGCGCCGAAAAATATCTTGCATCATGCACACTTTGTGTGAGTGTGCTGTATCAGGCAGGTAAAAGTGCTAGTTTTCCAATGGAATCAACCACTTACAGAGACGTGGAGCGGGTGAAGGGAATCGAACCCTCGTATGAAGCTTGGGAAGCTGCCGTTCTGCCATTGAACTACACCCGCGAGTTTTGATTCTATCGCGTGTCGGGGCCTGGAAGCGGTAAAGGGAACACTCGCCTCAGCTTGCATCAACCTCTACTCTCAAGGCCGAAGGTAAGCCCAGCCTTCGCTTTGCCTGGTCATGATCTCGGTCACCCCGGCAGGCACGTAACCAAGGGCGGGCAGCATGTCGTCACGGGTCAGTTTTTGGCCGTTCATCGTGTTCTCGCAGGCGATCACTTTGACATTGGCTTTCATGGCGTCAATTATCCGCGAGGCAGCTGGTGATTCCAGCTTGAGCATGCCGATGCCGGGGCCATACGCAACAATCTCTACGTCTATGTTGGCGGCACCAACATCATCCTGCAGGTTTTTCGCATTGTTCAGCGCCAGGTTCCACTTGGCCGGATCATTGTCACTGACTTGAATCACTATCCTGTGACGTTTTTGGCCGGCCCCACTGCTAGTTTGTGCACGTGCTGCTATTAAAAAAAGAGTAGCTATAGCAAGTGATCCTGTGGCAGCAGCCTGAATAAAAATTCTGCGTTTCATGGCGAAAGGTCTTTTGAAGAAAGACTTTATTGCAACACAGTTACCTCCAGCCTTGCCAACTCATATCAAGTTGTTGGCAAGGGCATGACGGCATTTTCAGAGTTAAATCATTCAGCAGCAATTGGCGCGTTTGGATTTGGCATAAGGGCAGGTGTTTTCCTGAAATTCCGCACAAATGACACTAATTGCCAAACTATCAGGGCACCAATCACGGTAAGCAATGTGCCGCTGATCGGGCGGGTCACGAACCCACTGAACTCCCCACGGCTCAAGAGCATGGCGCGGCGGAAATTTTCCTCCAGCATGGGTCCAAGAATGAAGCCCAGCATAAGTGGCGCAGCCTCCATGTTGAGACGCATGAACAGATAGCCAACCAGACCGAAAACAGCGGTGATGTAGATGTCTTCCAGACTGTTGTTGATGCTGAAAGTGCCGATACAGCAGAAAAAGATGATCGCCGGGAACAGCACGGTGTAAGGAATCTTGAAGATTGACAGCCAGTAACGCACCAGGGGCACATTAAGAACTACCAGAAAGCAATTCCCCACCCACATGCTGGCTACCAGGCCCCAGAATAGGTCTGGGTGTGTGGCGATCATGTTCGGGCCAGGCTGAATGCCCTTGACCACAAAAGCGGCCAGCATCAGGGCCATAACGGCATTTTCGGGGATGCCAATGGCCATCAGTGGGATGAAACTGGTGCGAGCTGCCGCCTCGTCCGCTGCCGCCTGCCCGGCTACGCCTTCGATACAGCCAGTGCCGATCTCGTGCTTGTACTTGCTGAACTTCTTGTCAACCGCATAGGCTGCAAACTGGGCGATCGTCGGGCCACCGCCCGGCAGGATACCCAGAATAGATCCCACCACGCTTCCGCGCAGGGCGCTTGGAAGAATGCGTTTGAACTGAGGCCAGGTTGGCATCAGCTTGATCTTGCCATTGAACGGCGTGAGCACGTTTTTGGCGTCAAGATTTTTGACGACCTCTGCGATGCCGAAGCAACCCAGTGCAATACTGATCAGGCCAATACCATCCATCAGGAAGGGCAGGTCCATGGTGTAGCGCGCCACGCCGCTGTTGACATCAGTGCCAACCATGCCGAGCAATACACCAATCATTGCCATGGCCAAACCATTGAGCAAGCTGCCGGCGCTGACAAAACTGACGCAGAAAAAACCGAGCAGCATGAGGGCGCAGTAATCTGCCGGTCCAAACAAAAGCCCGACTTCGCCCAGGGCTGGTGCCATAGTCGAAAGCACGACAATGGCTACTGTGCCACCAATGAAACTGGAAATACCCGCAGTGAACAGTGCGAGGCCGGTTTGACCTTTCAGTGTCATCTGATAGCCGTCAATACAAGCCACAATGCTGCTGGCATGCGGAATTTTCATCGTGATGGCACTCACACTGTCGCCGTACTGTGCGCCATAGTAGATTCCGGCCAGCATGATGAGTGCGCCGCCAGTGGGAATCGAGTAAGTCAGTGGCAGCAACAAGCTGATAGTGGACAAGGGTCCAAGCCCGGGTAGCAGGCCGACAAGTGTGCCCACAGTGCAGCCCAGGGCGCAATAAAAGAGGTTCTGCAGCGTAAGCGCGTGTTCAAAGCCAAACGCGAGGTTGTGTAGGACTTCCATTTTCAGTACAGCGGCAGGTTAAGGCCGAGAAATTGTTTAAAAGCGAAAGCAACTGCTATCAGGCCAGCCGAGATTTTGATGTTGCGCACCACCGAATACGAGGTACCCGCAAACGTGCAGCAAAACACCATAAAAATAATGCCGACGATCATGTTGATGTATTCGGAGGCCACTACAAAACCGCACAGACTCAGAATGATCAGGGCAATATTTTTGACGTTGTAGCTGAGCGCAACGGGTTCAACAAAGTGCGCACGTACCGTGGTGATCAGGCCAATCACAAACAGGAATGAACTCACCATGAGCGGAAATAGCCCGGGCCCTGATCGGCTGAATACGCCAATCTTGTAGTTGAATGAAATCAGGCCAAATAGCAGTGCAATCGCCATGAGGCACAGGCCTCTGATGAAATTCTGGTTGCTCATGTTCATGTCATGTGACTCCGGGGCTGCGCTCGCGGGGCGCTGTGGTCAATGAGGGCGTGGGGCATACGTATCTCCTTATGGTTTTAGTCCGTACCTTTTGACTGTCAAAATTTGCGGCCAGCGAGGTGTTTGGATTGCCGGGATGTTATGGAGCCACGCTTCCAATCGGCTTTCGTTTGGCGCGCAAAGCCTCAAAATACGTGTTATCACTAACAGCGGAAGCGGCGTCGCCGCAAGCGCTCAGGTGAAGGCTTGTTGCGGTGTGGCGTGCACGCACTGTGTGGTGACGTGTCCTGATGACACGCGCCGAATCTGGCCTCGGCGGTTGATTCGGCGCGTGGTCAGCTGAAGGCCAGAGGCAGGCTCAGAATGGCCCGCAAGCCATGCCTGCCGGAGGCTATGCCGTTGGGGCTGGCGGGAAGGTCTGCCAGCGTGATCTCGCCGCCGTTACGCCGTGCATAAGCGCGGGCGATGGCCAGGCCCAGCCCGGCCCCGTGCCGACGCTGGCCTTTTTCGGTGCCGGGGTTGGCTTGATGAAAACGCTTGAAAACATCTTCCCACCGCGTGGGGGCAATGCCGGGGCCGTTGTCCAGCACTTCAGCCAGAGCCATGCCATCCCGAGTGCTGACTTTCACGGTGATGTGTCCGCCAGACGGCGTGTAAGCAATCGCGTTGTGCACCAAATTTGCAAGTACCTCATGCAGCTCGGCGCCTATGGCCAGTACTGGAACCTCAACGGCTGCAGCAGGTATTTCTGACGCGACATGGGCATCGTCAAGCGTGGCTTCCACCCAGCCCAAGTCCTGGTTTTTTTCATGCGCCAGTGTCAGGTACTGCAGCACCACGTCCCGTGCAATGGCATTGAGATTTGTGACGTTTGGGACATCGGCTGGTGGTGCGCTCTCGCTCGCGTGGGCGAGTGACAGCAGTTGCTCGCACAGACGCCGGCTGCGCGAGATTTGGGTGACGATGGCGCGCAAGGTTTCGTGTAACAGCGCCGGATCTTTTTCGCGAAGCGCAACGCCTGCCTGTGTAAGCATGATGGCCAGCGGTGTACGCAATTGGTGCGATGCATCGGCCAGAAACTGCGATTGCTGATCCAGTAAATCGCGGTAGCTCGCAACGTGCTGGTTGACGGCATCAACCAGCGGCGCGACCTCATACGGTACATCGCTGGTATCAAGTGGGTGGAGTGCATGGCCTTTGCTTTGCAGCACTGATTTGCGCAGCCGCTCCAATGGCCACAAAGACCATGTTACCCCCAGGCAGACCAGCACAATTACTACCAGCACCATGCGCGCGTCGCGCCACAACTGCTGCTGCAAGGTTGCCGCTTGCGCCTTGTCACGCGGCCCGGTGCTTTCGACTGCCTGAATTAGCAAGTCAAAGCGCTGACCGTGACCGTCAACGATCTGGCTTCGCTGCGCTACCACGCGGACTGGGTAATCGCGGTAGTAACTGTCGTACCAATACGTGGGGACTTGCCCGGCAGAGGTGGCGGAAGCAGGCGGTAGGGGCAGGTCCGGCTCCCCCAGCAATGTCAGCTCGCGCAATGGTGGGTCTGTATTGTTCCGTGTGCTTCCATGGCTCCCCTGAGGCGTCAGCCCGACATGAAGGTGTTTGTGGAGCGGGCTGGCAGCTTCGAATATTGTCTGTGCAAGTGACACTGAATTCAACTTCAGCGAGCCATCCGCCCCGATTGACAGGCTGCCCCGCAGTGCGTTCACTGATTCCAGCATGACCTGGTCATAAGCGTCCTGGACCAAGTTTCGAAGTGCTCGGTAGTCGTTCCAGCTATCGAGCGCCAGCAAGCCCAAAATACCTGGTAGCAGCAGCGTCAGCAGCCGCGCGCGTATACCGAACCGGTCCGGGTCAGTCCGAAAGGTCTTCATGCACGATGCTTTCCAGCATGTAGCCGAGACCGCGCACGGTGACAATGCGCACGTCGCCGCCGGCCAACTTGCGGCGCAGTCGGTGAAGCACCAGCTCAATGGCGTCCGGGCCGGCGTCGCTGTCGGCGGGGAAGACCTTGCCCCAGAGCTGCGACTTCTCGACCGGTGACCCGCTGCGTGCCAGCAGTACCGACAGGGCTGCGGTCTCGCGCGGGGTGAGCTGGAGCAGCACACCGGCGAGCATGAAGGCGCGGCTGTCATGCGCGCAGGACAAGGAGCCGCACTGCAACGGCGCGTGAGAGCGCCCACGGCTACGCCTGACCAATGCCGCGAGGCGGGCTTCCAGTTCTTCGATGGCAAAGGGCTTGGTCATGAAGTCGTCGGCTCCAACGTTCAGCCCCTTTACGCGGTCTTGCAGTGCGCCCTGTGCGGTCAGCACTAGCACCGGGGTACGGTTGCTGGCCTTGCGCATATCCGCCAAAATAGCCAGCCCGTGCTTGTCAGGCAGCTGCAGGTCGAGCACCACTGCGTCATAGTCGTTACTGGCCAGCAGCGACTCGGCCGTTGCAGCATCTGGCGCGTGGTCCGGCACGAAGCCACTCTGTTTGAATGCACGCACCAGCCACGATGCCATGTCGGCTTCGTCTTCCACAAGCAGGAGGCGCATATCAACCTAGCCTGTCGTGACAAGTCAACAAGAAGTGTCTGTCGGGCATGAGGGTTTCATTTGTGCGGCAGGATGTATTCATGTGCATGAAGGTTTTTTCAAGAGGTATAAATTCCATCAACTAATGCATAGACTTCAGGCCCGCCTTTGCAATCAACCCACTCGCACCAGCAGCCAGCTCCTGTAGAGTTTGCACTGCCGATCTGTTTTAAAAAAGCGTTACTTCTGGATATCGCCCATGCAGAGGTATTTCATTTCAATGTATTCCTCCATGCCGTGGCTGGAGCCCTCGCGGCCCAGGCCCGACTGCTTGACGCCGCCAAAAGGTACGTGTTCTGACGCAATCACGCCGACGTTGATGCCCACCATGCCATATTCAAGGGCTTCAGCTACCCGGTAAATACGGCCGATATCGCGGCTGTAAAAATAGCTGGCCAGACCGAACTCGGTGTTATTCGCCGCGTCAATGGCTTCTTGGTCCTTGCTGAAGCGGAACACGGGCGCAAACGGGCCAAAGGTTTCTTCCCTGGCGCATAGCATGTCTGCGGTGGCTTCTGAAATGACCGTGGGCTCAAAGAACTGGCCTTGCAGTTTGTGGCCACCAGCAAGCAGCTTGCCGCCTTTTGCCAGTGCATCGGCGACGTGGCGGGCGACCTTGTCAACTGCCGCATCTTCAATCAGCGGGCCCTGCACGACACCGTCTTCAAATCCGTTACCGACCTTGAGTAGCTTGACTTTGGCCGAAAATTTTTCAACAAACTCGTCGTAGACGCCGTCCTGTACATAAATGCGGTTGGCGCAGACGCAGGTCTGGCCGGCATTGCGGTATTTGCTGGCCATCGCCCCTTCGACAGCTGAATCAACATCAGCATCATCGAACACAATAAAGGGCGCGTTGCCGCCGAGCTCCAGACTCAATTTTTTGACGGTAGGCGCGCTTTGCGCCATCAGGATGCGGCCGACCTCTGTCGAACCCGTGAAACTGATATGGCGAACGACGTCGCTGGCACAAAGAACCTTGCCAATCGCAATGCTGTTGTTGCTGTCGGCCGTCAGTATGTTGAGCACACCCGCCGGAATGCCCGCACGCAGTGCCAACTCGGCGGCTGCAAGGGCTGTCAGTGGTGTGAGTTCAGCCGGTTTGATCACCACCGGGCAACCGGCGGCTAGCGCGGGTGCGACCTTGCGGGTGATCATGGCCAGCGGGAAGTTCCAGGGCGTGATGGCGGCGCACACGCCAATGGGTTGCTTGATGACCATCAGGCGGCGGCTGTTGTCAAACTGGGGCAGCGTTTCGCCATTGACACGCTTGGCTTCTTCGGCAAACCACTCAACAAAACTCGCGCCATAGGCGATTTCTCCTTTTGCCTCGGCAAACGGTTTGCCTTGCTCGGATGTCATGATGCGTGCCAAGTCTTCTGCATTGGCCATCAGCAATTGGTACCACTTCATCAAAACAGCGTGGCGCTCCTTGCCGGTTTTGTTGCGCCAAGCGGGCCAGGCGGCATTGGCAGCGGCAATTGCGGCTTCAGCATCTTCGGCCCCCAGGTTAGCCACATCTGCCAGTTTCAGGCCGCTGGAGGGGTCGTTTACGTCAAACCGAGTGCTTCCTGCAACCCACTGGCCGTTGATCAGCGCATCGGTTTTGAACAGGCTGGGATCTTTGAGCAGCGAAATGGGGGAGGTCTTCATGTCCATGGGGTTTCTTTCGGTGACTGTATGTGGAACTGCACGGCTCGTACGCCGTGTGGAAGTCCAAAGCATAGCGTCTTAATGCGGAGATGGCTGCGATGGTAAAATCTGGTTGAATCAACCAACTTATCAAACCGCAGAGGAACTGTCATGCAGATCGTTGGGCTATTTGATGCGAAAACTCATTTCAGCGAATACGTCGCAAGGGCCGAGGCGGGCGAAGAAGTCATCATTACCCGGCATAACAAGCCGGTGGCAAAGATTGTGTCTTTGAATGCGGTAGCGACACCGCCTTCGCTTGAGGTGCCGCGTTTTGTGCAACGAGTGTTTCACTCGGGCGGTTTTTTGGTTGATTTGACCAAAGCCAATGAATTGATTGCAGCGCTGGATTCCGAAGAGTATCAGGCTAAAGTCAAGCGCGGCGCATGAGGTTGGCTGATACCAACCTGCTGGTTTACGCAGCCGACAAAGACAGTCCGCATCATGTGGCGTCGCATCGCTGGCTCGAAGATAGCTTGAGCAACGCGCCGGGCTTGGGGTTGGCCTGGCTAAGTGTGATTGGCTTCATACGCCTGACGACGCATCCCAAGCTGTCGGTAACACCGCGCACTGCTGCTGAGGCACTCAGCTATGTTGATGATTGGTTGATTCACGCGAATTGCCACATCCTTCATCCCACCGTACGTCATGCGGACATACTTGCCCGACTGCTTTTAAGCGTTGGCGCAGCCGGAAATCTGACCAATGATGCCCATCTGGCGGCTTTGGCGATTGAGCACAACGCGGAAATAGGCACATTTGACGGCGACTTCAAACGCTTTTCTGGCCTTAAATTTCAACTTCTTTCCTGATTATTTTCACGCTTGCCATGACCACAACCAACGCTCCAGCCCCTGTTACTTCCGTCGCTGACATCCGCAAAACCTTCCTTGACTTTTACGCTACCAAAGGTCACACCGTCGTTGCATCGTCATCGCTCGTGCCGGGCAATGACCCAACGCTGATGTTTACCAACTCTGGCATGGTGCAGTTCAAGGATGTGTTTTTGGGCTCTGACAAGCGCAGCTATGTTCGAGCCGCATCTGTGCAGGCCTGCCTGCGCGCAGGCGGCAAACACAACGACCTGGAAAATGTCGGCTACACCGCACGCCACCACACGTTTTTTGAAATGCTGGGCAACTGGAGCTTTGGCGATTACTTCAAACGCGACTCGCTCAAATGGGGGTGGGAGCTGCTCACGCAGGTCTACCAGCTGCCCGCAGACAAGCTCACAGCCACCGTCTACATTGACGATCAGGAGGCTTATGACATCTGGCATGACGAGATCGGTTTACCTCCTGAGCGCATCATTCGCATTGGTGACAACAAAGGAAAAAAGTACGCATCCGACAACTTCTGGATGATGGCCGACACGGGCCCATGCGGCCCGTGTTCCGAGATTTTTTATGACCACGGCGACCACATCCCCGGCGGGCCACCCGGCAGCCCTGGAGAAGACGGCGACCGCTTCATTGAAATCTGGAACCATGTGTTCATGCAGTTCGACATGCAGCCCGATGGCAGCCTGGTCAAGCTCCCTGCGCCCTGTGTCGACACCGGCATGGGCCTGGAGCGCCTGGCGGCCATCTTGCAGCATGTGCACAGCAACTATGAAATTGATATTTTTGACGCACTCATCAAGGCCGCAGCACGCGAAACCGGTGAAGCCGACCTGAACAACAAGAGCCTTCGCGTGATTGCCGACCACATTCGCGCCACCGCATTTCTGGTCAGCGACGGCGTCAATCCCTCAAACGAAGGCCGCGGCTACGTGCAGCGCCGCATTATTCGCCGAGCCATTCGCCATGGTTACAAGCTGGGTAAAAAGACGCCGTTTTTCCACAAACTGGTGCCTGATCTGGTCGCGCTGATGGGCGATGCCTACCCGCGTCTCAAATCTGACGGCGCACGCGTCATGGATGTGCTGCGGGTAGAAGAAGAGCGATTTTTTGAGACGCTTGAGATTGGCATGACGATTCTTGACGCTGCCTTGGAGAACACCAAAGTGTTGCCCGGTGATGTGGCGTTCAAGCTGCACGACACCTACGGCTTTCCGCTCGATTTGTCAGCCGACGTGTGCCGCGAACGTGGCTTGAGCGTTGACGAAGCCGGGTTTCACCTGGCCATGGACAAGCAAAAAGCTAAAGCCAGAGCCGCAGGCAAATTCAAGATGGACAAGGCGCTCGATTACTCTGGTGAGGGTCACGCGTTCACAGGCTACACCCAGCTTGAAGAACCTGCCAAAGTCGTGGCGCTGTATCTTGATGGTGTGGCTGTGCAGTCCCTGGATGCGGGACAAAACGGCATTGTGGTGCTGAGTACCACGCCGTTTTATGCTGAAAGTGGCGGGCAGGTGGGTGACCAGGGCCTTATTATTTCTGGTGGTGCCAATTTTGCAGTGGATGACACCCAAAAAATCAAGGCTGATGTCTTTGGCCACCACGGCGCTGTAAGCCAGGGCACGCTCATGGTCGGTGATGCCGTTACCGCTCAGGTCAGCACCGCCATTCGCGCCGCCACCATTCGCAACCACAGCGCCACCCACTTGATGCACAAAGCCCTGCGCGATGTATTGGGCACGCAGGTGCAGCAAAAGGGCTCGCTCGTTGATGCCGACAAAACCCGGTTTGACTTTACCCATAACGCACCAGTGACTGATGCGCAAATCCGCGCGATTGAGGCTGAAGTCAATGCCGAGATTTTGGCCAATGCGGCTACAGACGCCAGTGAGATGGACATGGACGCAGCGCAAAAAACCGGTGCCATGATGCTGTTCGGTGAAAAGTACGGCGATAAGGTTCGGGTGCTCTCGATCGGCTCCAGCAAAGAGCTGTGTGGCGGTACGCACGTGGGCCGCACCGGCGACATTGGCCTGTTCAAAATTGTCAGCGAAAGTGGTGTGGCGGCGGGTGTGCGCAGGGTAGAGGCCATCACGGGCGGCAATGCGCTGGCCTATGTGCAGTCGCTTGAATCGACGGTGGAGGCCGCCGCCGGTTCGCTCAAAGCCAACCCGGCCGAACTACAACACCGCATCGACCAGGTACTGGACCATGTGAAGGCGCTTGAAAAAGAAGTCGCGGCACTCAAAGGTAAGCTGGCATCGTCGCAGGGCGATGAGTTGATGCTGCAGGCGGTTGATGTGAACGGCATCAAGGTGCTGGCTGCGCGGCTAGAGGGTGCAGATGCCAAGACCTTGCGAGACACCATGGACAAGCTCAAAGACAAGCTCAAAACCGCTGTCATCGTGCTGGCCGCCGTTGAGGGCGACAAAGTGCAGATCGCTGCAGGCGTGACGGCGGACAGCGTTGGAAAATTCAAGGCTGGTGAATTGGTCAACTTTGTGGCCCAGCAGGTAGGCGGCAAGGGCGGCGGCAAGGCTGATATGGCGATGGCGGGCGGAACCGACGCGTCCAAACTGGGTGAAGCCCTGAAGTCTGTACATGCTTGGGTGGCCGGGCGCGTTTGAGGCCCATCAGAGCAATTGCTATTAGATATATAGCGCTTGGCCTCCGTGAATGCTACCGAAAAGCCATTTTTTCAATCTGAAATCAGCAGTTATGCTGGTATGTGCGCTGGCCAGCTCTTGCGCCTTGGCTGAACCGCAAGAGGCCAGCTTTAACAGCCTGGACGGCACGGTGTTGACAGCGGTGGTGTTTCAGCCCGCTGGGTCACCGAGGGGCACCGTCATAGCGCTGCATGGCTGCGGCGGCTTGTTTGCCACGCGCGGCGCACGCAAGGGCCTGCTCAATGCCAGGCACCAGGCCATGGCGGACCTGCTGGTGGCACAGGGCTACAGCGTGGTTTTTCCCGACAGCCTCACGCCGCGCGGTGAGTCTGAGCTGTGCACCCAGAAAATCGGTACCCGCAAGATTGACCAGACCGAACGTCGCGCCGACGCGTTGGGCGCGCTTGTCTGGGTAGCCACCCAAAATTGGGCTCAACCGCAGCATGTGGCCTTGCTCGGCTGGTCTCATGGGGGCAGCGCCGTGCTGTCGGCCACCGATGGCACGCGTGCTGATGTTCGTGGCGTCAAAGTGCGCCCCGCTGCGGCGGTGGCTTTTTACCCGGGCTGCAGCGCGGCACTAAAGTCGTTTTACCAGCCGAGTGCGCCGCTGGTCATGATGCTCGGTGAGAAAGACGACTGGACGCCACCCGGCCCCTGCATCGAGCTTGGCAAAAGGGTTGGAGCCGAGGTCAATATTTACGCCGACAGTTACCACGACTTTGACAGCCCGGTGGGCCAGTTGCAACTCCGCGCTGATGTGCCCAACGGCGTCAATCCGGGTAAGGGCGTGCACGTAGGGCCCAATCCGGTCGCAAGGTCTCAGGCCTATGCGCGACTGCTTGATATTTTGAAAAACGCTTTTGCACCGTGAGAACCGATGGTTCTTGCAGATGACCCTAAAGCTGATTTTTACGATTGGTCTTTACGGTTGATCTTTACATCTTGGACTGAAAAACCAGCCCAGCGTGTTCCCGTAACGCATGGAATTTGATTTTTGGCCACTGCTGCTCCACCGCCCGCAAGGTGGCGCTGTGGTCTACCAGCAGGGTAGGGGCATCGACGGCATCCAGTGCCACCCGATGCGCGTTGGCATCCATGAATTTTTTGAGTTCGTTCGGGTCTTCGCAGGTCACCCAGCGTGCCAGGTTGAAATTGCTCTGCATGATGCGGGCCTTGACGCCGTACTCATGCTCCAGCCGGTGCGCGACCACTTCAAACTGCAGCTGCCCCACCGCACCGAGCAGCAGCAATGAACCTGCAATCGGCCTGAAAACCTGAATCGCACCTTCTTCGCCGAGCTGCGTCAGGCCAGCGCGGAGCTGTTTGGTGCGTAGCGGGTCGGCGACTTCCACGGCCCGGAACATCTCCGGTGCAAAAAACGGCAGGCCGGTGAACTGCAGCGCTTCACCTTCGGTCAGTGTGTCGCCCAGCTGCAGTACGCCGTGGTTGGGGATGCCGATGATGTCGCCTGCAAAGGCGGTGTCCAGCAGCTCGCGGCGCTGGCTCATGAAGCTCACCACTGTGTTGGGCCGCAGCTCTTTGCCACTGCGCACCACCTTGAGCCGCATGCCGCGCGTGAACTCGCCGCTGGCAACGCGCAAAAATGCAATGCGGTCACGGTGGGCTGGGTCCATGTTGGCCTGGATCTTGAAGACCACGCCAGAGAATTTTTTCTCCTCCGGGTGCACCACGCGCTGCATGGCGGTGCGGTCGCCCGGCGCGGGGGCTAGGTCAACCAGGGCGTCAAGCACCTCCTGGACGCCAAAGTTGTTGATGGCAGAGCCAAAAAACATCGGTGTTTGTCTGCCAGCCAAAAACAGCTCGCGATCAAATTCGGGCGTGGCACCGGCGACCAGTTCAATCTCGCCCTGGGCTTGCGCGTACTCTGCACCAAAGCGTTTGGCGGCCTCGGCGTTGTTTAGCCCAGCGAGGATTTCGTCGTCGCCGCCGGCCTTGTCTTCACCGGGGCTGAACACGCGCATGCGGTCTTCACGCCGGTCATAAACGCCATGAAACAGTTTGCCCATGCCCACAGGCCAAGTGAACGGCACCACGGCCATGCCGAGTTCACGTTCAATCTCGTCCATCACGCTCATCGGGTCTTGCACCTCGCGGTCCATCTTGTTGACAAACGTCAAAATTGGCGTCCCGCGTGCACGGCAAACCTGCAATAGGCGGCGGGTTTGGGGCTCGACGCCGTTGGCCGCGTCAATCACCATCAGGGCGGCGTCCACAGCGGTCAGAACGCGGTAAGTGTCTTCAGAAAAATCCTGGTGACCGGGGGTGTCCAGCAGGTTGATGACGCAGTCACGGTATTCCATCTGCATGACCGAGCTGGCCACCGAAATGCCGCGCTGCTTTTCGATTTCCATCCAGTCGCTGGTGGCGTGGCGTGCAGCCTTGCGGGCCTTGACACTGCCAGCAATCTGGATCGCGCCCGAAAATAGCAACAGCTTTTCGGTTAGCGTGGTTTTACCCGCGTCGGGGTGGGAGATGATGGCAAACGTGCGGCGGCGTTTGACCTGCTTTTCAATTTCGCTGGCTGCGTGGCCAGTAAGAGGCGCTGCAGCAGCTAGGGGCATAACTTGTGACATAGCCCACGATTATCGGTGACGGCACTGCCTCAGTCCGCCTGCTTTGTGAAACGCGGCTGGCGAACTCCCTTTATCACCACCTCTTCATTGAACATGGCCGCAGGACGAACCCACAGGCCGCGCTCGCCATAAAGCGCGCGGTATAGCGTCATCGGCTCAAGACTTTCGCTGTGAAGCACTGTACCCAACACTTCGTAGTGCATGCCCTTGTAGTGTTTGTAGAGGCCAGGAGGGGTTTCGATGAGCGCGGGCAGGTCTTCTTGCATGGCTTGGGTAGCTTGTAAAGTTAAGGGTGGGACAATAGGGGCTATGCATCCTAAAGCCTTACTCGACAGTTGTTCCGAGCTCCTCAAGCAGGTTCTCAAATTTGATTACCCCGCAGACATGGTTTTGTCGCGCTATTTCCGTGAATTTCGCCTTGGCCCGCGCGAGCGCGCCACGCTGGCCGAAACCATTTACGGCGTGCTGCGCAAAAAAAATCTTTACACCTATCTGGCGCAGCACGGCAGCGGGGCGCCCGAGCGTCGCCTGGCGATTTTGGGCTTTGTGGCCGACCGTGAGTTTTTGAAAAGCGCGCTGACCGATCAGGAAATCGACTGGTTGAACCGCTGCGACCAGGTCAAGCCTGAAGATTTGATGGAACTGCACCGTCACAACCTGCCCAATTGGCTGGTGGAGCCCCTGAAAAATCAACTGGGCGGCGATTTCTGGCCATTGGTTGAAAGTCTCAACGCTCCGGCTGGCCTTGATTTGCGTGTCAACACCCTGAAAGACAAACGCGCTGACATTCAGAAAGAGCTGGCCAAAGCCGGGCTGAAAACCGTGGCTACACCTTATTCGCCTTGGGGTCTTCGCCTGGCCGACAAATCGCAGCTGGGCAAGCTGGACGCCTTCACGCGCGGTGCGATCGAAGTCCAAGACGAAGGCTCTCAATTGCTGGCCTTGCTGGTTGATGCCAAGCGCAGCGAGATGGTGGTTGATTTTTGTGCCGGTGCGGGCGGTAAAACGCTGGCTTTGGGTGCCACCATGCGCAGTACCGGGCGTTTGTATGCATTTGACACTTCAGGGCATCGGCTTGATGCACTCAAGCCGCGGCTCGCGCGCAGCGGTTTGTCCAATGTTCATCCGGTCGCGATTGCGCACGAGCGTGATGACCGCATCAAGCGGCTGGCTGGCAAGATTGACCGCGTGCTGGTCGATTCGCCGTGTTCTGGTCTGGGTACGCTGCGACGTAACCCGGACCTCAAATGGCGACAAAATCCGAAAGCGGTTGAAGAACTGGTGGCCAAGCAAACGGCTATTTTGCAGAGCGCTGCACGTCTGTTGAAGCCTGGTGGGCGGCTGGTTTACGCAACCTGCAGCATTTTGGCGCAAGAAAACGAGGCGATTGCGGAAGCCTTTGGTTTAGCGAATAAAGAGTTCAACGTCTTGGAAGCAGGGCCATTGTTGACCCATCTAGGTGTTGAAAATGCAGCTACTTTGTGTAGCGGGCCTTACCTCCGCCTGTGGCCTCACTTGCACCATACGGATGGTTTCTTTGCTGCAGTTTGGCAAAAATCTGCCTGATTTTGCCGACAAATGTATATGTGTTGACGTTAGTTACCAATAATTACCTCAATTTTAGTGAGTTATTTGGATATCCTCGCGCTGTGTGCAGGCTTTGTAATTTGGCGCATTCCGCCTACAATAGAGGGTTGTTATGCGTAGCCGCTACAGATAAGTTTCAAACCGGTAGCCGACGCAGCTTATTTAAAGGACTTTTATGATCTTTTTTGATGCCGCCCTTGACTGGCTTGCGCATGGTTTGCTTGCCGCCAGCTGGTGGCAAATTGTTTTGTACGCGCTCGTGACAACCCACATCACGATTGTCAGCGTGACCATTTATTTGCATCGTCACCAGGCGCACCGCGCCATGGATCTGCACGCCATTCCAGCGCATTTTTTCCGTTTCTGGTTGTGGTTGGGTACCGGTCAGGTAACTAAAGAGTGGGTCTCCATTCACCGCAAGCACCACGCCAAGTGCGAAACCACGGAAGACCCGCACAGCCCGCAGGCTTACGGCATTAAAAAGGTATTTTGGCAAGGCGCCGAGTTGTATCGGGCCGAAAGTAAAAATAAGGAAACCATGTCCAAATTTGGCCATGGCACACCCAAAGACTGGATCGAGCGTAATCTGTATACCCGCTACAGCTGGCAGGGTGTGGGTTTGATGATGATTATCAATCTGGCGTTGTTTGGTGCGGCTGGCCTGGCCGTCTGGGCGGTTCAGATGGCCTGGATTCCAGTGACTGCAGCTGGCATCATCAACGGTATTGGCCATTATTGGGGTTACCGCAACTTTGAAGCGCCAGATGCCAGCACCAACATTTCGCCCTGGGGCATCATGATCGGGGGCGAAGAGCTGCACAACAACCACCACACCTATCCGACATCGGCCAAGTTTTCGGTCAAGCCCTACGAGTTTGACATTGGGTGGGTTTATATTCGCGCACTTGAAAAGATCGGCTTGGCTTCTGTCAAGAAGGTGCCTCCCAAGCTTCAGTTAGGCACCATCCAGCCCGTGGCGGACGAGAAAACCCTTGAGGCGCTGATTGCGCACCGCTACGAGGTTATGGCTGGGTTCGCGCGTGAGTTGCGCCGCGCTGGCAAGGCCGAAATCGAGGTTTTGAAAGCCAAAAACGCAGATGCATCCGTGTTGCGGTCAGCCAATCGCTGGCTCCATCGGGATGACGACAAAATTCCCATGGAGGCACGGCCTCAGCTCGAACAAGCCAGAGCCGAACACCCTGTGCTTGACAAAATGGTTACCATGCGCGAAGAGCTTCGCCAGATGTGGCTGACAACCAATGCCTCGCGTGAGCAACTGGCTGCTGATTTGCAGGGGTGGTGCCATCGCGCCGAAGAAAGCGGTATCGCGGCACTGCGCGAGTTTTCGATGAAGTTGCGCGCGGCCCGCGCTTGACATTAGCGATTGGATTGTTCGCCTGAGTCTGCGCTGCAAACCTTGAGTAAAACCGCCTGGTGATATTTCGCCAAGGCGGTTTTTTTATGGGTTTGCGCGTGAGCCTGCAGTATGTGAGGCGCTTGACTTTCCAGTCAGTGCTCTGGCACGCCATCCCAAAGTCTGTGCCAGGATCGTCGTCTGTATGATGGGCCAGAAGCGAATGCTCAAGCAAACCAGTGCTCGGACAGACACAAAGGGCAGGTTGATCCAGGGTTAAAAACGAAAGACGTAAAAAAACCCGCTGTCGTGTGGCGGGTTTTTTTGGTGCAGCTGGTATATTGCTGCCAAGAACTGCAGAAATAAGTCTGAATTACTTCAACTTGATCTCTTTGTATTCCACGTGCTTGCGGGCTTTTGGATCAAACTTCATGATCAGCATTTTGTCCGGCGTGGTTTTCTTGTTTTTGGTGGTCGTGTAGAAGTGACCAGTGCCGGCGGTTGATTCCAGCTTGATTTTTTCGCGTGCGCCTTTTGCCATGTCAGTTCTCCTTAGACTTCACCGCGGGCACGAAGATCCACCAGGATCGCGTCAATGCCTTTTTTGTCGATCAAACGCAGACCGGCGGTTGTGATACGCAAGCGCACCCAACGGTTTTCGGTCTCGACCCAAAAGCGGCGGTACTGCAGATTAGGCAAGAACCGGCGCTTGGTTTTGTTGTTTGCGTGAGAAACGTTGTTCCCCACCATCGGGCCTTTGCCCGTTACCTGACAGACGCGTGCCATGAGCACTCTCCGTAAAAAATAAGAAATCGGATGCCAATACCCGTGCTGGGTGAGAAGCTTAGCCAATGATTATAGCCTGAAAACTTTATGAATTCAACCGGCAAGCCCGATATCTTCCGGATACGGCCGACGCAGTCGTTATTTCAGGTGGTTTGTTCCAGAAAACGCTGCGCGTCAAGCGCGGCCATGCAGCCGGTTCCCGCACTGGTAATCGCTTGTCGGTAAATGTGGTCTTGTACGTCACCCGCCGCAAATATGCCCGGCACGCTGGTCATGGTTGCAAAACCCTGCAAACCGGCTTTTGTGATGATATAGCCATCTTTCATTTCCAGTTGGCCGGCAAAGATGTCAGTGTTTGGCTGATGGCCGATCGCAATAAAGCAACCTGTCAGTTCGATGTCCTGTGTGGATTCGTCGGTGGTGCTTTTCAGGCGAACGCCCGTTACACCGCCTGCATCGCCGAGGACGCGCTCCAGCGTGTTGAATGTCTTCAGCACAATCTTGCCAGCCTTGACCTTTTCATGCAGCTTGTCGACCAGCATGGCCTCAGCCTTGAATTTGTCGCGGCGGTGAACCAGGTACACCTTGCTCGCAATGTTCGACAGATACAGGGCTTCTTCAACGGCCGTGTTGCCACCACCGACCACGCAGACGTCCTGCTCGCGGTAGAAAAAACCATCACAAGTGGCGCAACCCGATACGCCGCGGCCCATGAAGGCAGTTTCCGACTCGAGGCCCAGATACTTGGCTGAAGCACCGGTGGCGATGATCAAGGTGTCGCAGGTATAGGTGCTGCTGTCGCCGGTGAGCGTGAACGGACGCTGCGTAAAGTCAACCTTGTTGATGTGGTCGAAAATAATTTCTGTCTTGAAACGCTCGGCGTGATCCAGAAAACGCTTCATCAATTCCGGTCCCTGCACCCCCATCACATCGGCCGGCCAATTGTCTACTTCGGTCGTGGTCATGAGCTGCCCGCCCTGAGCGATACCGGTTATCAGCACCGGATTGAGGTTGGCCCGGGCCGCATAAACAGCGGCGGTGTAACCGGCAGGGCCGGAGCCGAGGATGAGAACTTGAGCGTGTTTCATTGTGAAAACCTGATGGAGTAAAACATGGGAACTCAGTTACAGTCGGGCACTTCTGCTGTTGGAAAATGGTGCCGACAGCGTCCCGTCGGTTTGAATCCGATGACGCGTTTGACCAAGAAAACTCCGATTGTAGGTACTCAGCAGCGCGTTGCCAGCGGCGAACAAAGAGGAAACATGTATGTCCACGATAGTCTCCAACCTGGAACTTCTTCGCCGCGTTCCACTGTTTTCAATGCTCACGGCCAGTCAGGCTGAAGCTGTCTCCAATGCAATTGTCAAAGCCCGGTTCAAGCGTGGGGAGTCAATTGTCGAGCAGGGGAAAAAATCAAATGCACTTTCTATCATCCTGACCGGGCGCGCCCGCGTCATGACTTCTGATGCACGCGGTCGGGAGGTGATTCTGGCGACCATGCATCCTGGGGACTACATCGGCGAGATGAGCCTGATTGATAACGAACCCCACTCGGCCACAGTGCGCGCGGAAATTCAAATCGACGTGCTGATGCTGGGGCGGCTTGAGTTCACAAGATGCTTGTCAGAGAACTCGTCGATGGCCTATGCCGTGATGAAGGGCCTGGTACAGCGCTTGCGCCACGCCGACAGCAAGATCGAGTCCCTGGCCCTGATGGATGTTTACGGCCGGGTCGCCAAAGCCTTGCTGGAATTCTCAAGTCCTGACGCCCGAGGCGACACCATCATTCGTGACAAAGTGTCCCGCCAGGATCTGGCCAAAATGGTCGGTGCGTCCCGTGAGATGGTTAGCCGCGTGATGAAAGACCTTGAAGAGCGTGGCTTCGTCGAAACCCGTGCGGATGGCTCCATGCTGGTGAAGGAGCGTTTGAACGGACTGGAACGGGCTGGTTGAGCCCGGTGTGGTGAACTGCTGCGTCTGGCAGCCAGTCAAGTGAGGTAAGCTTTAGCGCAGGCTTATGACTTATTCACTCGACACTTTGAACTCCCGAAACCCGCAAGCAGGCGATGCCCCTGGCGGCGTTAAACGCTTTGCTCATGAAGTGGGCCTGATTCTCGGTCTGCTTGGGTTGGTTTTCTGGCTGGCCGCACTGCTCAGCTATTCACAGCAAGATGCTGCCTGGTCAACGTCTGGCGGCCTCAATGCGGCTGGCGCGGCACGTAATTGGGGTGGCCGGCTCGGGGCCTGGCTTGCCGATGCCAGTTATTTTTTGCTCGGTTTTTCTGTCTGGTGGATGCTGGCCGCAGGTGCGCGCGTGTGGCTGGTATGTCTGGCTCGCTGGCTGCGCGGTGAGTCGCTTGCAAGCGCCGGCCCTTTGCATTCGAGTCGGCTCAAGTTCTGGTTGTGCCTGCTGCTCCTGCTGGTAGCCAGCAGCAGCCTGGAGTGGTCTCGCCTGTATCGGTTTGAAGGCCGGCTGCCCGATCACGCCGGTGGCGCGCTGGGCTTTCTGGTCGGCGTCGCGGGGGTGAAATGGCTAGGTTTTGCGGGCTCCGGGCTGGTGTTAATTGCACTCGGCGTGATCGCGGTTTCAAGCGTGTTCGGTTTTTCGTGGGCCCATACGGCACAGCGCGTGGGCGAGTGGATCGCCAACCTGGTTGACTCCAGGCGCGAAAAACGCGAGATCGCAGAAGATCTGGCTTTTGGCAAGCTGGCTGCCCGCGAGCGCGAAGAAACCCTGGTAGACGAGCGTATCGGGATTGAAGAACACCACTCGGTGCCCGTTTTTATAGAACCCACACTGGTCGAGATTCCCAAAAGCGAGCGCGTGACCAAAGAGCGGCAAAAACCGCTGTTCACCGAAATGCCAGACTCCAAGCTGCCGCAGGTTGACCTGCTGGACGGTGCCTTGTTGCGCCAGGAAAGCGTAGCACCTGAAACGCTGGAAATGACGTCCCGCCTTATTGAGAAAAAGCTCAGAGACTTTGGTGTTGAAGTGCGCGTGGTTGCCGCTGCACCGGGTCCGGTCATCACCCGGTATGAAATTGAGCCCGCCACCGGCGTCAAGGGCTCGCAGGTGGTTAATCTGGCCAAAGACCTGGCGCGTGCGCTGAGTTTGGTGTCCATCCGCGTTATTGAAACCATACCCGGTAAAAACTTCATGGCGCTGGAATTGCCCAACGCCAAACGTCAGTCCATCAAGCTCAGCGAGATTTTGGGATCGCAGGTTTACAACGAGGCGAAGTCGCTGCTCACGATTGGTCTGGGCAAGGATATCGGCGGCAACGCCGTAGTGGCAGACCTGGCCAAAATGCCGCACTGCCTGGTGGCGGGTACCACGGGTTCGGGCAAGTCGGTTGGTATCAACGCCATGATTTTGAGCCTGCTTTACAAGGCCGATGCGCGTGATGTGCGGCTGCTGCTGATTGACCCAAAGATGCTGGAAATGAGCGTGTACGAGGGCATTCCGCATCTGCTGTGCCCGGTGGTGACGGATATGCGGCAGGCTGCACATGGCCTGAACTGGTGCGTGATGGAAATGGAAAAACGCTACAAGCTGATGAGCAAGCTTGGCGTGCGCAATCTGGCCGGCTACAACGTCAAAATCGACGAGGCCAAGGCCAAAGGTGAGTTCATCTACAACCCGTTCAGCCTGACGCCTGAACAGCCCGAGCCCCTTGAACGCTTGCCTTACATTGTGGTGGTGATTGACGAGTTGGCCGACCTGATGATGGTGGTCGGCAAAAAGATCGAAGAACTGATTGCGCGCCTGGCACAAAAAGCCCGCGCCGCAGGCATACACCTGGTGCTGGCCACACAGCGCCCCAGCGTGGACGTGATCACCGGCCTGATCAAGGCCAACATTCCGACGCGGCTTTCCTTTCAGGTCTCCAGCAAAATCGACAGCCGCACCATTCTTGACCAGATGGGCGCCGAAGCACTGCTCGGCATGGGTGACATGCTGTACATGCCCAGCGGCACCGGCTTCCCGGTGCGCGTGCACGGCGCTTTTGTCAGCGACGACGAAGTCCACCGCGTGGTCGCTTACCTGAAGGCCCAGGGCGAACCTAATTACATTGACGGTGTGCTGGAAGGCGGTATCGTTGACGGTGAGGGCGGCGATTTGGGCGGCGACCTGAGTGCGTCGGGCGGCAAAGGGGATGAAAAAGACCCGATGTACGACCAGGCCGTTGAAATCGTTCTTAAAAATCGCAAGGCGTCAATTTCATTGGTGCAGCGCCATCTGAAGATTGGCTACAACCGTTCCGCCCGCATGCTGGAGGAGATGGAAAAAGCCGGGCTGATCAGCGCCATGTCAGGCAGCGGCCAGCGCGACATTCTGGTGCCCGCACGGGCTGAATGACGACAAGACTTGTCACCGCTATCCCCCACACTTTTACCCACGATGACTATTACTTTCCCGAAACTCAAGGCGCCATGCTTGCGCACGTGGCCTTCCAGATGCTGTCAGGGGTTTGCAGTTGCTGCCATTGCCATCTTTTCAATAGCTGCTGGTGCCCAGGAAGCCAGCCTCAATGGATTAAATGGTTTGCAAAGCCTGGAAAATTTTGTCAAAAGCACCAAGAGCGGCCGTGCTTCTTTCACGCAGGTGGTGACCAGCCCGGTCAAGGAAGGGCAGGTGGCCAAAACCAAAACCTCCAGTGGCTCGTTTGAGTTTTTGCGTCCCAACCGCTTCAAGTTTTTGTATAAAAAGCCGTTCGAGCAAAGCATCGTCGCGGATGGGCAAACGCTGTGGCTGTATGACGTAGACCTGAACCAGGTGACCGCACGCGCCCTCGCGCAAACCTTAAATGGCACCCCAGCCGCCGTGATTGCCGCAGCGGCAGACCTCAAAGGTCTGCAGGCTGATTTCAAGCTCACCGCCTTGCCTGAAAAATCCGGGTTGCAGTGGGTGCAGGCCACGCCCAAAACCAAAGACGGGCAACTGCAGAGCATCAGCGTGGGTTTTAAAGCCAGCGAATTAGCCGTGCTGGAGATTCTGGACAGCTTTGGCCAGCGCTCTGTCATGACTTTTAGCCAATTCGAGGTCAACCCGTCGTTGGCTGCAGTCAGCTTTCAGTTCAAGCCGCCACCCGGCGCGGATGTCAGCCGCCAATAGCTTTGCCAACATGGTTAGCAGTAAAGCGGAAAAAATCAACATTCCCCTTGCCGAGCGCTTGCGTCCGCAAACCCTGGGCGAAGTCATTGGCCAGCAGCATCTGCTGGGCGAGGGCATGCCGCTGCGTATTGCGTTCGAGTCAGGTCAGCCGCACAGCTGCATTTTGTGGGGACCACCCGGCGTGGGTAAAACCACCATTGCACGGTTGATGGCGAGCAGTTTTGATGCGCACTTCATTACCATCTCAGCGGTGCTCGGCGGTGTCAAGGAAATCCGAGAGGCGGTCGAGCAGGCCAATGTCTGGCAAGGGCAGGGCGGCGGTAGCGCAAAGCGCACGATTGTGTTTGTCGATGAGGTGCACCGCTTCAACAAAAGCCAGCAGGATGCGTTTTTGCCGCATGTCGAAAGCGGGCTCTTCACCTTTATTGGGGCCACCACTGAAAACCCTTCGTTTGAGGTCAACTCCGCGCTGTTGTCACGTGCCGTGGTCTACGTGCTGCAACCGCTTCAAGAAGCAGACTTAAAGAAAATAGTGGCTGTTGCCCAGAAAAGTCGGGCGCTAGGCGCTATAGAAAATATAGCACCTGACGCCGTTGACCGTCTGGTTGCCTATGCTGATGGCGATGCCCGGCGCTTGCTCAACACGCTGGAATCACTGGGCGTGGCGGCGCAAAACTTTAAATCTGGCCAACCGCCAGGTGAAAAAATAACCAATGTGACCGACGCCTGGCTAATTAAAGTGCTGGGCGAACGCATGCGCCGCTACGACAAGGGCGGCGAGCAGTTCTACGACACCATTTCAGCCCTGCACAAATCCGTGCGTGGCTCTGACCCTGACGCAGCCCTGTATTGGTTCATGCGCATGCTTGACGGTGGTGCCGAGCCAAAATACATGGCGCGCCGCCTGATTCGAATGGCCAGTGAAGACATCGGCCTGGCAGACCCGCGTGCGCTGCGTATGGCACTCGATGCCGCCGAAGTGTACGAGCGCTTGGGCAGCCCCGAAGGCGAACTGGCGCTGGCGCAGTGCGTGGTGTACCTGGCTGTGGCACCCAAATCCAATGCGGTTTACAAGGCGTTCAACGAAGCCAAGGCTTTTATCAAGCAAGACGCCACCCGCCCGGTGCCTTTGCACTTGCGCAACGCTCCCACCAAGCTCATGAAGTCGCTTGATTACGGCAAAAACTACCGCTATGCACACGATGAAGAGGGGGGCTTTGCTGCAGGTGAGAACTATTTCCCCGAGGGCATGGCGGCTCCGGCGTGGTACCGGCCGGTCAATCGCGGTCTGGAGATCAAGATTGCTGATAAGTTAAATGAGCTCAAATCCAAGAATCATCAGAAGAACTAATAAAACTAAAATCCCGCTGATAACATCCGCCCAATAGCCCGTGCACGTCTTTCGCAAGGGTAAACCCCTCGAAAACCAGCACGCTGGCTCGATTCTAGCTTGATACCCATGGCTACAATTCGCCCATCAGCTCGCCTCCAAGTCCAGACATCTGGTTTTCTAGGGCGGGCTTTTTGTTAGCTCGAGCGTTTGATGGCTGCCTGGCACCCATGCGCGGGCGAGCAGGTGGGCACAAGAGATAAACCATTCGGTTCAAGACCGTTACGTTAAGGAAGACTCAAATTATGGAAATATTCCTGCAACAGATCATCAATGGTCTGGTTCTCGGCAGCATGTATGCCTTGATCGCTCTGGGCTACACCATGGTGTACGGCATCATTAACCTGATCAACTTTGCGCATGGGGAAGTCCTCATGGTCGGTGCGCTGACCAGCTGGACCATCATCGGTTTCATGCAGGAATCCATGCCCGGCACACCCGGCTGGATCATTTTGCTCATTTCCTTGTTGATTGCGTTCGTGGTGTGTGGTGCGCTTAATTTTGCGATTGAAAAAATCGCTTACCGGCCGCTGCGCAATTCACCCAAGCTGGCCCCGCTGATCACAGCCATCGGTATGTCGCTGTTGCTGCAAACGCTGGCCATGATCATCTGGAAGCCCAATTACAAGCCCTATCCGACCTTGTTACCGCCTGAACCGATACAGATCGCAGGCGCAGTAATCACCGTGACCCAGATTTTTATTCTAGGCACGACGGCGATTTCTTTGGCAGTGCTGATGTGGCTGGTGCACTACACCAGACTCGGGCGCGCCATGCGTGCCACGGCAGAAAATCCACGCGTTGCAGCGTTGATGGGTGTGCGCCCCGACACGGTGATTTCTGCGACCTTCATCATTGGCGCTGTGCTGGCCGCTTTGGCAGGCGTGATGTATGCCTCCAACTACGGCACGGTGCAGCACACCATGGGATTCCTGCCTGGCCTGAAGGCTTTTACTGCCGCGGTGTTTGGCGGCATTGGCAATCTTGGCGGGGCCGTGCTGGGCGGTATTTTGCTGGGCCTGATCGAGTCGATCGGGGCGGGCTACATTGGTCCGCTGACGGGCGGCGTGCTGGGCAGCCAGTACTCCGATATTTTTGCTTTTATCGTGCTGATTTTTGTGTTGACACTGCGGCCTTCGGGCTTGTTGGGTGAGCGCGTGGCAGACCGGGCGTGACGCCCATTACACCTGACCAACCAAGCCGCGCAAGCAAAGCAAAAAATACGGAGAAATTCTCATGAAACCCAACAAACTGCTTACTTTTCTAATCGTTGCTGTCGGCCTGCTGATTCTGCCACTGCTGTTGCAAAACGGCGGCAATGCCTGGGTGCGCATTGTGGACATGGCGTTGCTCTATGTGTTGCTGGCCCTGGGCCTGAATATTGTGGTGGGCTATGCCGGTCTGCTTGACCTGGGCTATGTCGCATTTTTTGCAGTCGGGGCCTACCTGTCTGCGCTGCTGGGCTCGCCGCATCTGGCCGAGGCTTTTCCGGCGATCGCCCGGGCTTTTCCAGAAGGCCTGCATTTGCCCATCTGGGCCATCATTCCTGCTGCAGCCGGGGTGGCAGGCCTGTTCGGCGTCATGCTGGGCGCCCCTACCCTCAAGCTACGCGGCGACTATCTGGCCATTGTGACGCTCGGTTTCGGTGAAATCATCCGTGTGTTTTTGAACAACCTGGATCGCCCAATCAACCTGACCAATGGCCCCAAAGGTATCAACCAGATTGACTCGATCAAGTTTTTTGGTTTTGACCTCGGCAAAAACCATGAGTTTTTTGGTTTTGCCGTCAACTCGGTGTCGATGTATTACTACCTGTTCCTGGTGTTGGTGATCGTGTCGGTGGTAATTTGCCACCGTCTTGAAAACTCCCGCATCGGACGCGCCTGGATGGCGATTCGTGAAGACGAAATCGCCGCCAAAGCCATGGGTATCAACACTCGGAACCTCAAGTTGCTGGCATTCGGCATGGGCGCTACTTTTGGCGGTGTGTCGGGCTCCATGTTTGCCGCGTTCCAGGGCTTTGTGTCGCCCGAGTCGTTTAGCCTGATGGAGTCCATCATGATTGTGGCCATGGTGGACGTTGAAAACCAGCCACGTGGGCTATGGAGTTTCAAAATGGCTCCACAACAAGCTCATCTGAT
>JANXTM010000189.1 GCA_025352405.1 Polaromonas sp. | reverse complement strand
CGCATGCGCTGGATCAGCTTGAAGAAATAGTAGGGGCCATCAATCTTGTCCATCTCGCCAGTGGTGCTGTCACCCACTACCATGGCAGGGCGAAACACCGTCCACGGCACCTTGCATTCCCTGCGTACTATTTTTTCGCTTTCATGCTTGGTCCTGAAGTAAGGATGCTCGTAGTTTTCGGCCTCTTCAAACATGTCTTCACGAAACACGCCCTCATACAGGCCCGCCGCCGCGATGGACGACACATGGTGGAAATGTCCGGCATCAATGGCTTTGGCAAATTCAACGCTGTTGCGCGTGCCATCAATGTTGACAGCAGTCTGGCTTTCTTCGTCGGCACCCAGGTCATAGACGGCCGCAAGGTGGTAAAAATGGCCCACTTGGCTCTTGAGCTTTTTGATGTCCTCAGCGCTGACACCGAGTTTTTTGCTGGTCAGATCGCCATACACAGCTACCGCCCGCGCCGCACTGGCCCCCCAGTACTCGCGCAGGGTCGGTACCTTGCCAGCGCTTTCCTTGCGGATCAGGAAATACACCGTCGTACCTTTTCGCTCCAGGAGTTTTTTCACCAGGCGCTTACCAATGAATCCTGTGGCTCCCGTGACGAAATAATGCATATCCGCTGTCCTTCTCTTTTTCGTTTGCGAACCAATGAAGCCCCGATTTTTGCTTAAACCACAGCACTCTCTATTCAGCAAAAACCCGCGCTCAGGGCCGCCAGCGCTGCTTTTCCATAGAGCTGCGTCCCTAGATGTCTAGAAGCCAGCGTCTAAACAACAGTGTCCGTAACGCTTACATTTTGGCTAGTGCGCAGCTTGACGAGAGTCCTGGTGTTGCGCAAACATTTATAACCGTTAGGTCACAACTCTTTTATCTATCTGGAGCACATCATGGTCAAAAAACTTCAAAAAATCAGCGCTGACAAAAAATCAACACCCCACTTGTCCGGAGCCGTCAAAGAGTCGGCCCAGCAAATCTGGCTCGCTGGTCTGGGTGCTTTTTCCAAAGCCCAGGAAGGTGGCGGAAAAGTGTTTGAAGCCCTGATGAAGGAAGGCCTGTCCATCCAGCGCAAAACCCAGGCCGTGGCTGAAGAGAAAATTTCTGAAGCCACCAGCAAAATGGCCAACATGGCGGGCGACATCCAGTCCAAAGCCGGCCACCAGTGGGACAAGCTTGAAAACATCTTTGAAGACCGCGTCGCCAAGGCCCTGAACAAGCTTGGCGTGCCTTCAGCCAAAGACGTTGATGCCCTGATTGCACGCATTGACGAACTCAACAGGAACGTGCAAAAGATGAGTGGCGTGGCCCCCGCGGCCAAACCAGCCGCAGCAAAAAAATCTGCACCATCGCGCAAGGCAGCTTCGCCCAAAACCGGCTCGATAAGGGCCGAACGGATGCCGGCCAAGACTGCCAAACCAGTAACCGCAAAACGTGCACCTGCCAAACCGCCGACGGCCGTCAAGCCCGCTTAAATCCCGATGTGCAGCACGCCTTGCCCATCGCATTCATGCAAACTGTCGAGAAAAAAAGGGGGGGACAGATCGCTCCCCTTTTTCGTTGCCTGCTTGTGCTTTGCGTTCTTTGTCAGTCGTGTTGCTTTTGCTGTTCTTCCGCAAATGCAACATGAGTCGACGCCCCACATTTTCAGGTCATGAAGCGATCCAGCACCTCCTCAAAAAAATCCCGTATTGGTTTGGCGTTGGCAGGCGGTGGGCCGTTGGGGGCCATCTACGAGATAGGCGCGCTCTGCGCACTGGACGAATCGCTTGAGGGTTTGTCGTTCACCCGGCTACACCACTACGTCGGGGTATCGGCCGATTGCTTCATCGCCGCAGGCCTGGCCAATGGCATGACGCCACGCGAGCTGTGCGCCGCCTTCATTGAAAGCGACCACGAGGTCTCTGAAGTATTTTATCCAGCTTGGCTGACGGTGCCCGCTTATGGAGAATTTTTAAGGCGCAGCATCATGCTGCCCGGGCTCGCAGTATCCGCCCTGTGGCGCGCCACATTTGGCGGCAAATCCTTGCTCAACGCCGCCGAGGCGCTGGGACCGGCATTGCCGACAGGCATCTTCTCAAACGAAGAAATTGATGCCCGGTTGACCCGGCTATTTTCCAAGCCGGGGCGCACCAACGACTTCCGGCAACTGCGGACCAAACTCACGCTGGTCGCTACCAACCTTGACAGCGGCGACGCCGCGCCGTTCGGTCAACCCGGCTGAGACCATGCGCCCATCTCCAAAGCCGTGCAGGCCAGCTCAGCACTGCCGGGACTGTTCCCGCCGGTGGAAATTAATGACCAGTACTTCGTAGACGGCGCGCTAAAAAAAACCATGCATGCGGGCGTCGCCATGGATGACGGTATTGACCTGATGTTCTGCCTGAACCCGCTGGTGCCCTTCAACGCTACGCGCCCATCGGCACTGGCCATGAACCAGCGCGGGATGCGCCGTGGCCTGCCATTAGGAAAGCAGGCTATTCCACGCATCGTGGACGGCGGCCTGCCTGCCGTGCTGAGCCAGACCTTTCGCGCCATGATCCATTCGCGGCTTGAACTGGGCATGAAACACTACGAACACGCCTACCCGGACACCGACATCGTGCTGCTCGAGCCCGACCACCGCGACGCCGAAATGTTTATGGCCAACACCTTCAGCTATGGCCAGCGCCGGCAGATGGCAGAGCACGCTTACCAGCAGACCCGGCACATGCTGCGCTCGAGAAAAACCACACTTGCCGCCAAACTGGCGCGCCACGGCGTGTCACTGAACGTGGCTGCTCTGGATGATCCCAGGCGTCACCTGCTACCCGCCCGGTCCACCGCAACAGGTTTGGGACGGGCCATTGCCTCGCTTGAGGAGGCCATGGAGGATTTGAACCACACCATCGCCCCCGGACTTCGCGCACACGCTTGAAAGGACATGATCCGGGGCTGGTGCTGGACTTCCCTAGTTACACCCGGTTGATCGCTGGGTTAAAGTGCCAAAAACCAAGAGGAAGACAACATGGCGAAAAAAGCGCCGCGCCGCACTGCCGAACGCATTCTGGAAGTCACACTGGATTTGTTCAACCGCTTTGGCGAGCCGAATGTGTCAACCACGCTGATCTCGGCTGAACTCAGCATCAGCCCCGGAAACCTTTACTACCACTACCCGGCTAAAGACGAGCTGATCAACGCCCTGTTTGACCGCTATGAAAAATCCCTGAGCGAGTTGCTCAACGCCAGCGACGGCGTGCGCAATGTTGAAGACGCCTGGTTTTTCATGCACTCCCTGTTCGAGCTGATCTGGCAGTACCGCTTTTTATACCGCGACCTCAACGACCTGTTGAGTAAAAACCGGCGTCTGGAGACACATTTTCAATGGGTACTTAAAAACAAGACCCGCTCGGTCAGGGCCTTGCTGGACGGCATGAGCCGCGCCGGCGCGATGTCGATTGATGCCCGGGAGGTCGACGCCACAGCCACCAGCATGGTGGTGGTGCTGACCTACTGGCTCAGCTTTGAATATGTGCGCGACCCCAGGCGCGCACTTGAGCCCGAGAATGCGCAGTCGGCCTTGCTGCGAGGTGCACACCACGTGCTGAACTTGCTGATTCCCTACCTTGAACAAAGCCAGCGCGCGCACCTGCAGGCGCTGGTCAGCGCCTACAGCAGCCCGGCAAACAGCCCGGCCGGCATCAGCAGGTAGGCCGTAAATCAGCAGCAAGCGAACAAAAAAAGTAGACAGCAACCGTCAACAAAGGAGACAAAAAAATGGCTAACTGGACCCCCTTCCCGCACGCTGGCGACTACACATTTGATGCAACCAGCCTCAAAAAAAACTGGGCACGCCTTCACCAGGGCGACTGCGAACCCCTGCCCAAAGAAGCCGCCGTGCTTCAGGCGTGGGTGCTGTTTCACAACGGCGAATTTCAAAAAGCATTTGAAGCTGGCGTCAAGGCTGGAGAAGCAGGAATATTGGGGGGGCTGACGGTTGCCAACAAGGCCACTGGCATTTATGCCAACTACCTTGAAGGCAAGGAAAAAACCAAACTCGAGCTGTTCATGGAAGTCGCCGGACGCGCCGAAGCCCACCAGGCGGAGGACCCTAAAAACGCCAACGCGTTTTATTGGCAAGCCTTCGCCCTGGGCCGCTACGGCCAGGGCATCAGCGTGGCCAAGGCACTGGCGCAGGGTTTGGGCACGAAGGTCAAACATGCGCTGGAGCAAGCCATCAAGCTGCAGCCCAAACACGCCGACGCCCACATTGCACTGGCAGCTTTTCACGCTGAAGTGATTGACAAGGTCGGTGCGCTGATAGGCGGCATGACCTACGGCGCCAAAAAAGATACGGGTCTGTCACTCTTCAAGGAAGCCCTGCAGCTCAACCCCGGCTCAGCCATTGGCATGATCGAGTACGCCAATGGCATGGTCATGCTCGAGGGCGACAAGAAAATGAAAGAAGCCACCAAACTCTATGAGCAGGCCGCGACCAGCAAACCCATGGACGCCACCGAGCGGCTGGATGTAGAGATGGCCAAAGCCGAACTGGAAGACTGATCGTCAGAGTGTGGCATTTGGCAGCTGCCAAGCGTGTCAGCCCGTGCGCCGCAAGGTTCGCGGGCTTTTTGCAGTTTGCTATATTTTCAATAGCATATAGTCCCCGTAAAACATGCCGCAGAGGACGAAAATAATTACAATTCCGCAACGATTAAAGTCGCTGCATTCGCCGAGCAGGGCGTAGCCAGGCAGCTGGGGGCATGGGGGAATGTTGGCTCGCTTGGGGGACTGAGGCTGCTGGTGATTGTGGAATTGGGCTTTGCGTTGTTGCAAGACCTGAGCCCATGCTATATTGTTAGCGCATCATTGATAATTTGATGCCGAATCGAAATAGATATCCCAACATACATCAAGACCTAGCTTGCCGAGCTCAGACATTTGTTCCGCGCACATAGTCGGGCCACCTTGTCCAACTGACACGTAATAGCAACTCAGATCTATTTCTGCGCCCATTTGCATGGGCGTCTGAACTGAAGCTTGTTTTTCCCTAAGTTGCTCAAGAATCCAGGCTACGTGACGTCTCGTGTCGCGAGATTTCACTGTATTTTTGCTAGACAGCAGCCAGCCAGTCTCACGCCTCAAAAGCTCTTTTTTTCCGTATGGTTGACCCATTGAAAACGAATCGGATGGCTGCACTTTAAGAGCATGGGTAATAGCACTCGGCGTGAGCGTTTTAGAGAAGACGCGGAGGGTGACATGAGTCTCCAAGCAGGTCGGATAGTCGTCATCAAATGTCAAATTCACTTTCGCGGCGCATCAGATAGATCGCCAACCACATCACCTTCTGGGTTGCAGACTTCGCCTGTTTTCGGATTCACGCCGTACTTATCTCGCCCGCGCCCTCTGTCGCTCTGTTTAGTGCCATGGAAGCGACCTCGTGCATCTTTTGGGTCGACACCGTTATTTCGACGCCACTGTTCTGCGCCTTTATCTGCCGGGGTAAATCCGGGTGGCAAATCTAAACTCAACATTCGATCAAGACCGTAGCCAGCCAAGGCGCCAGCACCTAAACCAAGCAACCCACCAGCTACAGCGCCAGGTGGGCCGCCCAGCGCAAATCCGCCTGCCGCGCCAAGTCTTGCGCCGGCCAGAGCTTGTAAGCCCTTGCGGTCCGTGTACATCAGAGGATTTCCCCCGACATAAACGCCTCTGTTCCAACCTCCCGTGAGTCCGATCAAATCATTCTGCGTATACCTACTCTGCCCCGAGTTATAACTCCTGAACGTGTTGTAGAACAACCCCGTCTCAAAGTCAAAGTACTGCCCCGGCATTCTCAGGTTGAACGTCAGTGGGGGCGTTGTGGCCTGCAGTCTGGCGTTCGTGGTCGGGTCTTGCGTATAGGCGTTGTTGGGGTTTGCCGTGGCTTTGAGGATGCCCGTTGGATTGTTGTCGCCAAAGGCGCTGTAGGGCCATTGCCAGACGAGTTTGTTGTTTTCGTCTGTGATTTTTCTTGGTGTGTTCAGGTGGTCGCTGTGGACGGCAAAGAAGTTGCCGTTTCTGTACAAGCCTATCGGGAGAGGGTTGCCGTCCTCTGTGGGCAGCCAGATGTATTCAAGCCTGCCGCTTGAGCTTGCACCGCCATTGCCGTATTCACCCAGCAAGGTGTAGCCGGGCAGCTGGCTGCCTGTATCTGCATAGACGTAGCTTTGGCCCAGGGTGGCGTTGGCCTGGGCTTGGGCAAACAGCCAGCTGAAGTTGCTTTTGAGCCAGGCGATGAAGTCTGTGCCCAATACGGCTTCGTTGGGCTGGTATTGCGCTGCCTGGGGTTCGGACTTGAAGACGCGTTGGCTTAGTGCGTTGTGCAGGTAGGTGATCTTGGAGGCTTCGCCGTCTTTGGTGAG
>JANXTM010000157.1 GCA_025352405.1 Polaromonas sp. | reverse complement strand
CAGCCAGTGCGTCATGAAAATCTTCTCTTTTTCCAGCTCGTATATTTCCGGCGAGCTGTAGACGTTGCCGGGCAAATGGCGTGCGGCCATGAGTTTTTCACGGGTCAGTTTGAATTTGGGTGCCAATCTGATTAGCTGTTCGCTGGCGGCGTCTGCTGCGGTTGTCATGGGGTCTCCTGGACAGTTCTGGTGGGAATGGGTAGGCGTCGTGGCGGCAGGCTCTTCTCAGAAGGTTCGCCAAGTGCCGTCTTAGCCTGCGATAATTATTGTATGTATCGACTTGATCGATGTATAGATCGATATTAAAGTCGACCAATTGCAACGCACCAATCTGACGAGTGAGAATCCGGTCATGGAAAACCCGTTCCCCGAAGCCGCACCCGACGACCTGCCCAGCCCCGCAGCTGCAGCAAACAGAAAGGTCAATGACATCGAGTACCTGACCAGCGAGGAGGTCTTGCAGGTGCTGGGCATCAAGAAGGCGTCGCTTTACACCTACGTCAGCCGCGGCATGGTGCGCACCATCAAGCGGCCCGGCCAGAAGAAATCCAACCTGTACCTGAAGTCGGACGTGGACCGCTTACGATCGCGTTTTAGTAACCGCGACGGCGTGCCGGTGGTGTCGCACAGCCTGCGTTACGGCGAGCCTGTCGTGCAGAGCTGGATCTGCGAAATCAGCGTAGCCGGCCCCCGATACCGCGGCTACCTCGCCTCAGACCTGGTCAGGGACGAGCGGTCTTTTGAATTCGTGGCCGAACTGGTCTGGAGCGGCCTGCCCAAGCTCAGGGACAGCCCGTGGCCGTGCGTTGCATCGCCCGCGGTCTGGCTGGCTCACGAACAGATGTCGGAGCAGAACAACCGGTCGGTGCTCAGCTTGCTGGCTCGGACGGCACTCGGCATGACGTCGCTGGAGCTGCAGTCTGCCGAAACCGCGCACCTGGACGCGCGTTCCGCCGGTATCCGGCTGATCCAGGCCTTTACCGGCACTGTCGGCTGGCTCGGCCCCGACAAGGCCTACGCACCGCAGCAAGGCGAGGAATACACCGCCCAGGTGCTGATGCGCGGACTGGGCCTGCCCGCGGCGCCGGCAGACCCGTCCTGCCTGACCCTCATGAATGCGGCGCTGGTGCTGAGTGCCGACCACGAGCTGTCCGCCCCGACTTTCGTGGCGCGGATATGCGCCTCTACTGGCGCCGACTTGCACGCCTGCGTCATCGCCGCCCTGATGGCCCAGTCAGGGCCCATGCAGCTTGGCGGCATGACCGACCTGGAATTCCTGCTGCAGGCGGATGCGGCCAGATTTGCCGGACACACGACGCCTGGGCATTCGGCGCTTCTGTCGATGAAGGACATCCCTTGCTTTGGCCATCCACTGTACGACAGGGACCCCCGGGCCGACGTGCTGCTTGAACTCACACGCGCCTGCGCCTTGCTTACCAATGAGGGGCGCGCTTTGCTGGAAACGGTGGACCGCCTGGGCCAGAACAGCGGTCGCCACCCCAACCTATTCGCTGCTCTGGTGATCATGGCCCGCGCTCTGGGCCTGCCGGCCGGCACCGCCGCCCTCATCAACACCGTCGGGCGTACGGCAGGCTGGGTCGCACACGCGGTCGAGCAGCGCCTTGCCGGCGCCATGCTGCGGCCACGGGCGCAATACATGGGAAAACAGCACCTTCGTGCAGGGTTCTGAGCGGGGCCTGCATCTGACTGACGCCTCTACTCCGGTGCGTTCTCTCTGGAGTGTTTCTTGGCCCCCTCTCGAGAAGTTCGTTTCTTTGCCGTGTGCTGTCGCAGGCCTGCGTGGCGTGCGACAGTCTGCAGAAAGCGCCCGGCGTCTGCCAGGGCTGTGGTCATCAAGAGCTGATGTCAGTATTTAAAGCCGTGGCCCAGCGCAGCTCTTTGGTCGGTGGAGTTGACCCGATTTGACGGACTGGAGTTGGACTTGGACTTGGAGTTGCCCCGATTTGACGGACACCTTATCGTTAAGTCAAGAAGGAGTCCAGATGAGTCACAACCGCAACCCCAAGCCGCCCTATTCGCCCCAGTTTCGCCAGCAAATGGTCGAACTGGTGGCCGCAGGCAGAAAGCC
>JANXTM010000156.1 GCA_025352405.1 Polaromonas sp. | reverse complement strand
TGCAGGCGCGCATTGCTGAACACCGCATCAGCGGTCAAAAAAGGCAAATAAGGTTGCAGGGCCGCAAACATCCAGCGCTGGCGGGCAAATTTTGGAACCGGTACAAAGTCTCGCCCGCGCATGACCAATTTTTTAATGCCGGGCATGGTGAGCACCAGCTCTTCTGCCAATGCCTGGAATGTCATGGACGCATCCCCAGTCGACACGTGGTAGCAGTTATGGGCCAGATCGTTTTTGAGCAGCATTTCCGCAAACGCACTGGCGATAAAGTCTACTGGCGCAAAGTCAAGCCGGGCCAGTGGGTCGAGCGGCACCTCGCCAAGCTCGGCCATGACAGGAATCGACCACAGCATGTTGCGCGCCAGTTTGGCGTCGTTGATGCCGCGCGACAGTACGATGCCGGGGCGCAGGCTCACAAACGGTGCACCGGTTGCCCGCAACAGTTTTTCTGCATCGCGTTTGGATCGGATGTAGTCGTTGGCGTAACCCGCAAAAGCCATGTCTTCGGTAATCACCCCGCGTGGTTCGGTGGTCACAGCCGCCGTGCCAACAAAAAAGCCGCGCTGGGATGGCTTCAAGGTTTTGAGGATGCCAGCAAAGTTTTCGGCTGCCTTGATGTTGATCGGGTAAACGCCCGCATCCGGTTTGAAAGAGGTGCTTGCAGCGGAGTGCAAGATCACATCGGCAGCCTGAACGACCGCCGTACTCAGGCCAAAGTTGGGGGCCTCAATGTCACCGACCTCGGCAGAGACCATGCCTGCGAATTCGGGTTTCCAGAAAACGCTTTTTTGCAGCCGGTCCAGCAGACGGGCGCGGGCTTCAACAGAGTTGCCTGCTCGCACAACCGCTGTGCTGCAGACGCCGCGGCCCGCCAGGATAAGCATCAACTCGCCACCAATCAGGCCGGTTGCGCCTGAGAGCAGTACGTTTTTTTGCATGGGAGTGGGTAATCGCTACCTTTTTATAAGTCTGTGATTATAGGGGCGCCTACGGTGCCACCTGCAGTTGCCTGTTGGGCAGCGCCCAGGCCCGGTTTCTTGCGCCAACGCCGCGCAACGCGGCCCAACCCGTGCTCAAGATCGTCAATATAGGTAAACACGGCTGGCACCACCAGCAAACTCAAAAGCGTCGAGGTGATCAGCCCGCCAATCACGGCAATTGCCATGGGCGATCGAAAGCTGGGGTCTGCACCCCAGCCCAGCGCCAGCGGCATCATGCCTGCACCCATGGCAATGGTGGTCATGACGATAGGCCGCGAGCGCTTGTGGCAGGCATCGACCAGCGCGTCAAATCGGTTCATGCCGGCCTGTCGGGCCAGCAGCGCGTAGTCCACCAGCAAGATGGAGTTTTTGGTGACAATGCCCATCAGCATGATGAGGCCAATCATGGAGGGCATAGACAGTGCCTTGCCCGTGATCAAAAGCGCCACGAAGGCCCCGCCAATTGATAGCGGTAGCGCCGCCAGAATGGTCACTGGTTGCATGAAATCCTTGAACAGCAACACCAGCACACCATAAATGCACAGCACGCCAATCAGCATAGCGAGGCCAAAGCTGGCAAACAGCGCCTGCATTTCCTGGGCATCACCGAGCTCGGCAATTTTGACGGCTGGTGGCAGGTTTTTCATCGACGGCAGCGCCCGCGCTTCGGCATTGAGCTCGCCTAGCGTCCGCGCGCCCAGCTCGACATTGAGCGTGACATTGCGGCTGCGGTTGAGGCGGTCAATCTGCGCCGGACCGGACTCCATGGTGATGCTGGCCACATTGCCGAGCATCACAGGGCCGTTTTTGCCGGGCACATTCAGGCGCTCAATAGCCGACAGGTCAGCCCGCACGGCGTTGGGCAGCTTGACGCGAATCGGTATCTGCCGCTCGGGAAGGTTGAGTTTGGTGAGGTTGGTGTCGTAGTCGCCTGCGGTGGCCACGCGCACGGTTTCGCCGATGCTTGCGGCGGTCACGCCCAGGTCTGCGGCGCGCGCAAAGTCGGGCCGCACGATGATCTCCGGGCGGACCAGCGCGGCACTTGAACTGACATTGCCAATGCCCTGCAGCGTGCGCAGTTCGCGCTCCACTTTCTGTGCTGCGTCAGCCAGTGCCACCGGGTCTTCACTGCGCAGTACGAGCTGCATTTTCACGCCCGTATCGGGTGGCCCGACGTTGAAGCGCGCGCCGGGAATGACCGCCAATTTGTCGCGAATCTGCGCCTCAATCGTCGCCAGTGATTCGGATCGGTCATTGCGGTGCACGGTTGTCAGTGTCAGCACGGCCTTGCGTGCTTCTGCCGCTGCACCGGGTGCAAACTCGTCGCCGCTGGAGCCCCCGCCTATTGAGCTGAACACGCCAGTGACACCCTTGACCTGTATCGCCGCGAGGCGGGCCAGTTCGGCCGTCTGGCTGGTTTCAAGCAGTGTGCTGCCGGGCGGCAGCTCCAGGTTGATCTGCGTTTGCGCTCGGTCTGCCGCCGGTACAAAGCCGGTCGGCAGCAACCCTACCAGTCCGATCGAGCCGGCAAAGAAAAGCGCTGACGCGATCACGGTGGCCAGCCGGTGGCGCAGGCACCATTGCATGGCCCGCATGTAGCGCTGCATCAACCAGCTGTCTTTTTCTTCTTTTTCCTGCGTGGGCTTGAGAATGTAGGCGGCCATCATCGGCGTCAGCAGCCGAGCCACCAGCAGCGAGGCCAAAATGGCCAGCACAGCGGTCCAGCCAAACTGCTTGAAGAACAGCCCCGGCACGCCGCTCATGAAAGCCGTGGGTAAAAACACCGCTACCAGCGCAAAGGTGGTGGCAATCACGGCCATGCCAATCTCGTCGGCTGCTTCCATCGCCGCTTGCATCGGCGTCTTGCCCATGCGCAGGTGACGCGAGATGTTTTCAATCTCCACAATCGCGTCATCGACCAGCACACCAACCACCAGTGCCAGCGAGAGCAGCGTCACGGTATTGAGCGTGTAGCCCAAGTACTTGAGCCCCAAAAACGTCGGTATCACCGACAGCGGCAAGGCGGCTGCAGCCACCAGCGTGGCACGCCAGTCGCGCAGAAACCACCACACCACCAGCACCGCCAGCACCGCCCCCTCGTACAGCAGCTCCATGGATCCCTCAAAGTTTTCTTGCACTGGCGCAGCATTGTCGATCACCTGTTTGAGCACGATGTTGGGGTGGCCCGCCTGCAGTTCGCTGACGGCGGCGCGCACGCCTTTGGCAACGTCCAGCTCACTGGCGCCTTTGGTGCGAAACACCTCAAAGCCCACGACTCTCAGGCCGTCCTGCGTGGCGATGGCGCGCGGCTCGGCCACGGTGTCCAGGATGGTGGCTACCTGGTCCAGCCGGATATGCCGACCATCGGCCAGGGGCAGGTCCAGCTGGGCCAGCTCGGCGGCTGTCTTGACGGTGGCAATGGTGCGTACCGACTGCTCGGCCCCGCTGACATCACCGCGTCCACCCGGGGCTTCCTGCTGCACCAGGCGGAGCTGTCTTGATATTTCGGCAGCTGTGACGCGAAGGGCGGTCATTTTTTCGGCGTTCAGCTCAATGCGGATCTCACGGTTGACGCCACCCATGCGCTTGACCGCGCCGACGCCGGGCACGTTCAGCAGGCGTTTCGTCACGCTGTTGTCCACAAACCAGCTCAGGTCCTGGTCGTCAATCTGGCTTTTGACCGCATTACCAGGTGCGGCGGGTGCGGCAACAAAAGTGAGCACCACGCGGCCCGCCGTTGAAGCCTTGGTTACCGACGGGTCGCGCAACTCGCTGGGCAGATCGGCGCGTACCCGGGCCACCGCGTCGCGTACATCGTTGACCGCCTCCGAGAGCGGTTTTTCGAGCACAAACTCCACCGTGACCTGTACTGAGCCATCAAGCACGCTGGTGTAAATGTTCTTGATGCCCTGAAGCGTCGCCACCGAGTCTTCAATCTTGCGTGCGACTTCGGTCTCCAGCTGCGCGGGGGCGGCACCCGCAAGCGTGGCGGTCACTGTGACGATGGGTAGCTCAATGTCCGGAAAGTCCTGCACGGCACTGGAGCGGTACGACAGCAAACCGGCCAGGCTCAAAAGCACAAACAGCATGATGGCCGGAATCGGGTTTTTAATTGAAAATGAGGAGAAGTTCATGTCTGCTCCTCATTTAATAGCGTCAGGTGCCGGTACTACCTGCGCCAGTGGCTTGTTTGCCTCTTGCTTTTTACTCACACTCACCAGATCTCCGTCATTGAGAAACCCCGCCCCGCTGGCGACCAGTACGGCATCTGGTTGGATGCCCGCGTTGATTTCAATCTGCTGCCCTAGGCGGCGGCCAGCTTGCACCTTGACCTGGCTGACGTGGCTGTCGCTGCCTAACAAAAACACATAGCTGAAACCATCGCGCAGCACGACCGACTGCTGTGGCACCGTCAGGGCAGCCGAGCTTCCGAGGTCAAATTCGCCCCTGGCAAACATGCCGGCCCTGACCGGTACCGACGACGTGTTTGGCAGGTCAACATACACCAGAGCCGAGCGGGTTTGCGGGTCAACCGTTGGCGCAATCATGCGCACCCGGCCTTTGAGCTCGACCCCGTTGGCCGCCACGATGGTCGCCACGGTGCCTGTGTTCAGGCGGCCCAGTTCGCTTGAAGTGACCTCGGCGCGCCACTCCAGACGGCCGCCGCGAATCATGCGAAACAGCTCGGTGCCGGTGCTCACCACCGACCCCACAGTGGCGGCACGCGCAGAGATCACGCCGTTGTCTGGAGCCAGCAACTGGGTCTGCTTCAGACGCACCTGCTGCACTGTCAGAGCCGCTTTGGTCACTTCCAGCCGGGCCTGGGCGGTTTTCTCAAGCGTCAAGTACTGGTTGATCTGCTGTTCGCTCAACGCGCCACTGGCCTGCAGTGTCCGGGCTTTGCTGGCATTGCCCGCAGCATCGAGTGCGTTGGCCTCGGCTTCCAGCAGGCTGGCGCGGCTTTGGGCCAGCTCGGCCTGCACCGAGTCCACCGCAAAGGTAGCCAGCACCTGACCCCTGGCGACACGGTCCCCCACATTGACCCGCACATCGAGCAGCCGCAAGCCGTTGACCTCGCTGCCAATAATGGCCTCCTGCCAGGCCGTGATGTTGCCATTGGCGGCGAGTTTGATGGGCAACCGGGTCTGCGTGGGTTGCGCGGTAGTGACCGCCAGCGCCGGTTTCGGTGCGCCCGACTTTTTGTCGTCTGCAGCGCTGGATTTAGAAGAAAAAACCACGCTGGCGCAAGTAA
>JANXTM010000144.1 GCA_025352405.1 Polaromonas sp. | reverse complement strand
GCGCCGCGCCCTCCCGGGGGGCAGTGCAGTACGCGAAGGGGCAACCGTGGGGGTTCAATCTTCCGGTGGCTGGACTGTGCTGGCGGGCGACAGCGTGCATGCCTTTGGCGACGGCATTTTGATTGCATCCGCCTTCATGGCTGACCTGCGCCTGGGCGTAGTCGCCGCATTGGCGGTGCTGGTGCATGAGGTTCCCCACCACATGGGCGACCTGGTGGTGCTGCGCCAAACCTCCAATAACCGGCGCGCTGCGCTCATCAAGGTGTCGCTGGCCGGGGCCGTCACGACGCTGGGCGGCATCATTGGCTATGCGCTGGTAGACCAGCTGTATGACTATTTGCCGTTCTTTTTAATCACGGCATCGAGCAGTTTTATTTACGTGGCGCTGGCTGATTTGATCCCGCAGCTGCAAAAACGCGTGACCGCCCGCGAAACCGCCGCGCAGATCGCCTGGCTGGCCATTGGCATTGGTCTGGTGACGCTGATCAGCGCAATTGCCCATCACCGCTGATAACAACAAACAACATGCTGTTGCGCACGGATGCGGGCCGGGCCGCTGTGCATTGACCAATGCTGGCTCGACTTGCCGGTGTGGTCCTGCCCCCTGTGCTGCGCTGTTCGCACGCTTGTAAAGCCGCGCCGCCAGACGCTAAACGGGTGCCGCGCACGCCGGTAAATCCGGCCTTGCCCTGACCGCCTGGCTACTCGCTTTGTAAATCAGCGAAAATAAGGGCTTCGCGCATTTCAGCGCTCCATTTATCGCTGCGGGAACCACGGTTTTTGCACCGACTGTTTTTATTTTTATGCTGCGCTCCCCGCTGTCCAACATGTTCAAATCTTCCAAACCCGACGCCCCAGTAGCCACAAACGCAAGCCCTGCCAAATCCGGCAACGCCAAATCGCATGACGCGCACCCGCTTGATGGCCTGACTGGCGGCGCATTTTCAGCGCCCACGTCAGGTGAGCGCACCGCACGCATTCGCACCTGGCTGGCCACCGAGCCCAGCGCCGAGCAAATGGCTGAGGTCTACAAAGACCTGGCCAACCGCGACAAGGGCGCTGCCAAACCACTCAAGGAAAAGTTAGATGAGATCAAGCGCAGCAAGGGTCAGGAAGCCATTGGTGCCGAATGGGCTGTGAAGGCGCAAGCCCTTTTGGGCGTGTCCAAGCTCAATCTGGCGGATGCCCTGGCCTGGCAACGCGACGCAGCCAAAGCCGGTGCGCCGCTGTCCAAAGAGCCGCTGGCCAGCCTGAAGGTGCAATTGGCAGAACGCGTCAAAACCATTGAGGACCTGCAGCACCGCACCCAAGTGCAACGCGAAGCCGCCGTACTGATTGCCCAGCGCATTGAAGTGCTGTCCATCAAGCCGTGGCGCGATGCGCAAACAGTACTCGAAGCCCTGGGTGCCGATGTCGCCCACTGGCAAGCGCAGGCAAGCGACATCACGCAAGACGCCAACTGGGCCAGCGTGGACGCCAAATTCCCACCATTGCTCGACGCCTCGCGCGGCCAGTTGCTGGCCGTGTGGGACGCGTTTCAGGCCGCGATTGCCGTGGCCGTCAAGGCGGCTGATGACAGCGCGGCCCCCTTGCCCGCGGTGCCGGTGTGGGCCGACGAGCTGCGCGCCGCGCGTGGCGGTCCTGCGGCTGCAACGGGCGAGCCCGGTGCCCGCCCGCCGAAGGTGAAAATGGACCCGGCGGTGCTGAAAGACCTGCGTGAAAAAGCCTTGGCCATCGTCCAGGGTGCCGTCGCCAGGCTGGAGCATGAAGTCACCGAAGGCCACGGCAAAGCCACCCCCAAGGTCGCCGCTGACTTGCGCCAGGCGCTGAAGGAAAATATTCGCAACATCGACAGCAAGCTCGAAGCCGCTGCCCATGCCGCGCTGACGGCTGCAGGGGAACTTGAGGGCTGGCAGCGCTGGCGTGCCGACCAGATCCGCGAAGAGCTGGTGGTCAAGGCCGAAGCCCTGCTTGCCAAGCCTCTTGGCGGAAGAAAGCAGCAAGACACATTGCGCGTGATGCGTGAACAGTGGAAAACCAGCGACCAGGGCGGCACCCCCAACCACGCGCTGTGGAAACGTTTTGACGACGCTTGCAACGAAGCCCACAAAGTGGTCGAAGCCTGGCTGGAAACCGTTAAAGAACAAACTGAAGCCACCAAAGCCCAGCGCAAGGTGTTGATTGACGAAGTCCTCGCCTGGGCTGAAGCCAACAAGACCAACACCGACTGGAAAATGCACATTCGCAGCTTGAATGGTTTTGTTGATAAATGGCGCGAAGCCGGTCACCTGAGCGAAAAAGTTTTTGCTGAAATCCAGCCGGTCTGGAAAGCCGCCATGGACGCCGCCGATGCGCCGCTCACCACCGCGCGGGTAGACAGCTTGGCCCGCCGCAAGGCCATGATCGAAGAAGCTCAGGTGCTGGGTGGCGAGTCCATGCTGCGTATTGATGCTGTCAAGCATTTGCAGCAGCGCTGGCAGCATGAGGCGCAAGGCGTACCGATTGAGCGCAAGCAGGAGCAAAAGCTCTGGGACGCTTTCCGCAAGCCGATTGACGACGCCTTCCAGCGCAAAACCGTTGAGCGCGAAAAAGCCGCAAGCGCCTTGGGTGAGTTTGACCGCATGGTGGTAGATGCAGCCAAAGCAGTCGAGCTGGCAACCGCCAGCGGAGATGTACAGCAAATTCACGCTGCCGCCAAGGCGCTTGAAGCCATCGTCCGCGGGCAAGTCCCCGTGCCCGCTACTTCAGAGCAAAATCAGCCGCTGCAGCCGGAAAAACCAGCACCAGGTGCTACAGAAATAATAGCAATTGATGCCCCGGTTGCAGAACAAGCCGCTGAAGCAGTGGCAGAGACCGTCACTGAATCCACTGCAGATACAGCGCCAGAAGCAGATGACGCGCTTGAACCGGCAGCGCCTGAAGCCGCTGAAGAGCCTGCAGCCCCTACCGAGCCATTGCCGGTACCGAAAGCTGTTGCAAAGCCTGTCGTGGCCATGCGCGGTGATGACCGTCCTGGCATGCGCAGAGCCGAGCCTGCGCCTGCAGGCCGTGGCGGCAAGTTTGGTGACCGCAAAGATGCGCGTCCGGGCAGCAAGCCGGGTGGCCCGCGGCAAAGCACCGACAACAAGTTTGAGCCTTACCGTGCCGAGCGTGAAGACCGCGCACCGCGCTTTGCTGACCGCAGTGAGCGCCCAGCCTTTGAAGAGCGTGGCCCGCGCCTGGGCGATGCCGCCTTCCGCGCCCAGCGCGAAGCGTTTGATGCCGCCAACATGGCTTTGCAAAAGCTGCACATGCAGGCCCATGGTGAGGTTCTCACCAATTTGCTGACCGCTTGGGAAAAACGTGACGCAGCCCAACTGCCAAGCGCGCAGGACCTGGGCAAAGTGGTCACACCGGCTGTATTGACCACTTGGGCCAAAGCCGTTACCACACCATCAGGCAAAGACGCCGCAGAGTCACTGTTGCGTCTGGAAATGGCTGCTGAAGTGCCCACACCTGCCGAGCACATCAGCGCCCGGCGCATGATGCAGCTGCAGTTACTGACCAAGCGCAACGCGCCCGCACCAGCAGAGACCTGGGGCGAAGACACCGCCAAAGTGCTAGCCGCAGCCTATGACGCCGTCAACGCGCGCCGCGTGCAGACGGTACTGAAAGTACTGCTGAAACGCTGAGTCACCCCGGCATCTGCTGATTTGCCCCGCCAGACTTGACACCTTAAATTTCATGCCGCATGATGGCATGAAATTTATAAGGACAGCAATATGCTCAAGGAAGTCGGCGCCAGCGGCCAGATATCGCTGGGTAAAAAGTTTGCCGGGCGCCTGTTTGATGTCGTGTTTCATGAGGATGAACGGTTCGAGCTTTTTCCCATGAAAGTCGTACCGCAGGGCCGACCCGCACCGGCAGCCTTGCAGCCCGTACAACTTGTTAACGCACCCGACGGCTGGGTTCCGCCAGGTGGTTACACACAGTGCTCTCAATGGGCGCTTGATAACCGCGAGGCCCTCACGGTTTATGCGCAGCAGGTTGAGGAAGAGGGCACCGCCGCAGAGCAGCTCGAAAAGTACCTGGCCCATCAGGTGCCCGCCGGGTCGGGCAAGGTTTGAAGTGGCTTGCAAGAAACTGATGAAGTCACCACCCAGGCCATCACATGCCCCGCTTTGATATCTATAAAAACCCCAATCCCAAGGCCAGTCATGCTTTCTACCTGGACATACAAAGCGACCTGGTAACCACCGCTACCCGCTGGTGCATTCCCCTGCGCACGGTCAAGCCCGGGCAGCCTGTGGTCAGCCGCGCGCAAGTGCGGGTAAGCGTGCAGGGCATCAACTGCCTGATGGACACCCCCAACTTGCTGGCGGTGCCCAATTTGCTGCTGCGCAGCCCGGTTGAGCGCCTTGACACACCAGCCCAGGCGCTGGCGGACGCGGCAGTCGAGTTCATGTTGCGCGGATATTGAAGCCATGAACCCCCAAACATTTATCCAGAAATGGGGCCCCGGTGGCCCGGCTTTCCACTTGAACGAAGAGCAGGGCGCGCAAAGCCACTTTATTGATTTGTGTGACTTGCTCGGTGTGCCCAAGCCGGGTAGTGAAGACGGCTATTTGTTTGAAGAAAAGAGCGCGGTCATTGGCGGGCGCACCGGCTATGCCGATGTTTTCAGGCGCGGCGTGTTTGCGTGGGAGAACAAGGCACCGGGCCGAAACCTTGATACCGCTTTAAAGCAGCTCCTCACCTACAGCCTGGCCCTGAGCAACCCCCCGCTGCTGGTGGTGTGCGACCGCCTCACGCTGTGCATACACACCCAGTTCACCGGCCACCCGACCGAAGTGCATACGGTGCTGCTGGACGAGTTTGACCAGCCCGAAAAGCTGGCCCTGCTGCGCCGCATCTGGCTTGACCCTGAAAGCTTTCGCCCCAAAAAAACCAGCCGCGACATTACCGAGGCAGCCGCCAAGAGCTTTGCCACCCTGGCCGACAGCCTGCGCAAGCGCGGCCCCCAGCACGCGCAAGACCCGGCGGGGTTTCAGGCCCATGCCGACGAGGTGGCGCATTTTCTGACGCAATGCCTGTTTTGCTTTTTTGCCGAAGACGTGGGCCTGCTGCCTGGCCGCATGTTTGACGGCCTGGTCAACAACCGCAAACTCACCAGCGACAGGCTGACCAGTGGCATGAGCAACCTGTTTAACGTCATGCGCGAAGGCGGCATGTACGGCAACGACGACATACCGTGGTTTAACGGCGGCCTGTTTAAAAAGGTCAAGGTGCCCCTGCTAAATGTGCTGGATGTGACCGAGCTGCGCAACGCCGCCGCACTCAACTGGTCAGCCATTGACGTGTCCATTTTTGGCACCCTTTTTGAGCGCGGGCTGGACCCGGCCAAACGCAGCCAGTTGGGTGCTCACTACACCGACCCGGCCACCATCATGCGCATAGTAGAGCCCGTGCTGCAGCGGACAATGCTACAAATATGGGAGCAGCTCTTCCCCATATTGACTGGCCTGATGGCCAAAAGTAAGAAGAAGAACGACGCCAGCTACAAAGCTGCCCGGACCCGGTTTATTGACTGGCTTGACCAGCTTAAAAATTACCGCGTGCTTGACCCGGCCTGCGGCAGTGGCAACTTTTTGTTTTTAGGCCTGAAAGCGCTCAAGGACATAGAACACAAAAGCCACCTCGACGCAGCGGCCCTGGGCCTGGACCGAGAGGCCGATCTGGTCACTGGCCCACACAATATGCTGGGCATTGAACTGAATGAATATGCGGCTGAACTGGCCCGCGTGACGGTGTGGATCGGCGAGTTGCAGTGGCGGTTGACGCACGGCTATGAGTTCAAAACCAATCCGGTGCTGGAGCCGCTGGACAACATTGAATGCCGCGATGCGCTGATTACTTTTGACGCCGTTCGGGGCGAGCCAATTGAAGCCTTGTGGCCGCAAGCCAGCATCGTGATTGGTAACCCGCCGTTTTTGGGTGGTAGCAAAAAGCGCCGCGAATTGGGTGATGCTTACTTTGAAGCGCTTGATACTGTGTTTTCTGGGCGTGTGCCGGGTGGTGCTGATCTGGTTTGCTATTGGTTTGACAAAGCCCGTACAGCTATTGAAACCAAAGGCCTGGGCGCTGTGGGCTTGGTCGCAACGCAAAGCAAAGCATTCGCAGCGGCAGCGGCAGCAACCGCACCGTGCTTGCCGCCATCAGAAAAAAAACCGTATTTTCGATGCGTGGTCTGACGAGCCATGGGTCAATGAAGGCGCAGCGGTTCGGGTGTCGCTGGTCAGCTTTGGTTGGGGGGAATGCTGCTTTTTAAACGGCGAGCGTGTTGACCAGATCACGGCTGAATTGGGCAGCTCGAATGCGAGCGATATGTCGTTGGCCAAGCCGTTGCGTGAGAACGTGGGTATCAGCTTTGAAGGCACCAAAAAATACGGTGACTTTGATATTTCTGGCGAGTTGGCTCGCGGGTGGCTTCGTCAGCCCAATCCGCATGGCAGACCCAACTCAGACGTGGTTAAACCCTGGCGTAATGGGCAAGACCTGACACGCCGCCCGAGTGACACTTGGGTCATCGACTTTGGTGCCCACATGTCGGAAGTGGATGCGTCTCTATATGAAGCTGCTTTCTCGCATGTCTTGCGTCACGTCAAGCCCGAGCGCATGAAAGTTCGGCGTGAACGGACTCAACGTCTATGGTGGATTCACGAGGAGGCCAGGGTGGCTTTACGCGAAGCCTTGCTTGGCCTGCCACGCTTTATTGCCACCCCGCGCGTTGCCAAACACCGCTTTTTTGTGTTTTTGGACGCCACTGTTTTACCCGATACCCGGCTTAACGTGATTGTCCGTTCTGACGACCTCACCTTCGGCATACTCTCCAGCCGCATGCACGAGGCCTGGTCACTCGCCAATGCCTCCATGCACGGCGTAGGAAACGACCCAACCTACAACGCCAAATCCTGTTTCGAAACCTTTCCGTTTCCCAACTTCCCGGATTTGCAATCCGCAACAAAAACGCAGATTGCCCACGCCGCCAAACGCCTGAACGACCTGCGTGAAAACTGGCTTAATCCGCCCGAGTGGACCGAGCGCATCCCCGAAGTCATCCCCTTGGGCATGAGCATCAGCCCCTACCCAAACCGTATCGTCGCCAAACAAGGCCATGAAAAAGATTTGCTTGATCGCACGCTGACCAAGCTTTACAACCAGCGCCCTGCCTGGCTAGACTCCGCCCACAAGCAACTCGACCTGACGGTTGCCAGCGCTTACGGTTGGGACGACTACACCACTAACATGCCAGGCGAAGAAATTCTTAAACGCTTGCTGGCGCTGAATTTGGCTCGGTCGGGTTAAAACTGAAGCTTCAAAATTTAAGTGTAAAAACTGCTTTTAGC
>JANXTM010000094.1 GCA_025352405.1 Polaromonas sp. | reverse complement strand
GTTGAGCGGATTGTCGGCCGTATCGCTGATGCGCTGGCTTCGACATCGACATCTGCGTCGGCTGTCACCGGCTATGAGCTGGCCAGGCAAGTGTTTGTCCTGCAAGATGACGCTCAGGTGCCCAAAAAGGTCTACCAGGCTGTAATTCAGTCCTTGTTAAAGACCCATTTGCTGACTTTGATCGAGCATGTTACGCCTAAGGCGTATTTGCTTTTTGGCAGGTCGAGTGCATCGCCTGCTGAGTTGGTGTGCGGCCTTGATCCATTTGCTTACGTTTCTCACCTGAGCGCCATGGAGCACCATGGGCTGACGGATCGTTTTTCGCAGATTCTCTACATGACGCGTCCGCCCGCAGCAGAGTGGCGCAAACAAGCGGCAGCAAGAATCGCAAAAGACCTCGGGAACCGACTGACGGCTTTTCAAGTTTCGGGCCTGCCGCAACTGACGCAGCCCAAAATAGGCAGAGTAGGGCGTACGTCCATCCAGTTCTGCGAGCGCACGCAATTGGGTGCGTTCCGATTGGTCTCTGGTTCCAATTTGCGCGTGGCGACGATTGGGCGCGTATTTCTGGACATGCTGCGTGAGCCCGCCTGGTGTGGCGGGATTCAGCATGTGGTGGACATTTACCGGCGTGAGGCCAAACGCTATCTGAAACTCATCGTAGATGAGGTGGATCGACACGGCCAGCCGATTGACAAGGTGCGGGTGGGTTATTTGCTGTCGGAAGTGTGCCAGCTCGATGCACCAGAATTAGTTGCTTGGCAGCAGTTCGCTCAACGGGGGGGGTCCAGAAAGCTGGATGCAGAAGGAGAATATGTTCCTAACTACTCAGAACGCTGGCTGTTGTCCATCAACGTTCCATCGTTGACCTCGCCGGAGGGGCACGATGAGTGATGCCGTTGAGACCCTTGACTTGCCCGCTTGGGTGGCGCGTGCACCCGATGACAAGCGCTATTTTCGGGAGGCGGTGCACATCATCCTGACGGCCATCGGGACCTCAACGGGGTTGCGCACCCAGATGGTTATGAAGGGCGGAATGCTCATGGCTATCCGCTACGACAGCAGCCGGTTCACCAAGGATGCGGACTTTTCAACGCGCGACCGCTATGCAAAAGGGGATGAAACTGCTTTACTGGTTGAGTTGGATGCGCAACTTGTGCTGGCCAATGAGCAGTTTTCCTACGATGTGATGTGCAGGCGTCAGAAAGCTGAGATGCGTCCCGCCCGCCCGGATGCCAACTTTCCGACCCTTGGATTGAGTATTGGCTATGCCCCGCGCAGCAAATCTCGCGAGTTACAGCGCTTGTTGGCCGGACAGGCGCCCACGGTGGTGGAGATTGATTACAGCTACAACGAGGCGGTGCTGGATGTCGAGATTTTGCGTCTGGCCGATGGCGACAGTTTGCAGGCATACAGCCAGATCAATCTCATGGCGGAGAAGTACCGATCCTTGTTACAACAGCCCGCGCGCCGCCGTAACCGGCGTCAGGATGTCTATGACCTGTCCTTGCTTTTGCAGGGCGGTCATGCTTTGGATGCTTCCGAGCAGGCGCGTTTGTTGGACTGTTTGATGGCGTCATCCAAGGCGCGGGATATAGAACCGCATGTCCATTCGCTGCGCGACCCTAAGGTTCGGGCGATGACCTCCGAGGGCTACGACACGCTGCAACCTGAAATTGAAGGGGCTTTGCCACCGTTCGAGGAGGTTTATCAGGCCGTGCAGGACTTCTACGAACGGCTGCCATGGCCAGCCGGGCAGCAGGCAAAGGGCTGACTTAAATCATTTCATTTGCGGACGATGGTTCAATTCCGCAAATCGCAATGAATGTTGAGTCGGACGCTCGGACCGAAAGGACCTGACGGAAGCGGCGGACCACCTGCAATTCATGGTCGCCCACTAGGCGCAAAAGACGCCCTGAGGTATCATTCGAGGTATCAAAGTTTGGAGGGTTCGGCGAAAAATACGTCGAAAATTTGTTTAAATTCAATACTCTATATGCAAGATGGGTGAGATTCCCCCCAGCTCCACCATTCAGCACAATCAGCGCCAATGAAATATCGTTGGCGCTGATACACCTTCACGCCTCGGCTTGATGCCCTTCAACATGCTTTTCGTAGCCATTGGGGCAGCATTTTTTACGCCCAGGAAGCACCATGTTGACTTTGGCCTACACAAGCGCGCTGGCGCATTTTTGGATTTATCGGCTCGGCAGCTACATGCTGCTTAATGTCGTGGATGACCCTGCGTTGCTGGCGCTGGTGTTTTGTTAGAAACACGCAACCTGGCAGGCTAATCCGTCGTTTGAGTTGGTCCGTATGATTTCTACGGTGCCATTCAGGGTGCTTTAGCCGCTGCAGCTGCAACGGCCGCCTTGGCCTCATCCATGGCAATCACCACCGTCAGTTTTTCGGGTTGGATGTATTTTGCAAATGCAGCGCTCACCTCAGCTGCGGTCAACTGCGCTATTTTTTCATCCAGTTCTTCTGAGCGCCTAAAGGTTTTTTTCAGGTACAAGTTCTGCACCCAGCCGCCTGCCAGATTGCCGTCTCTGGCAC
>JANXTM010000087.1 GCA_025352405.1 Polaromonas sp. | reverse complement strand
ATTTTTGGGCATGTTCCCACGCCTCAAGCAGCAGGTAGTTGCTGAGCTGCGTTTTTTGAGTGTTGCTCCGTGTTGCACCCCACTTCCGCGTTTGAAATTTCCGGGCTCCGGTTTGCCAGCTCACCCATTCGCGGTGCTTCGGCGCAAGGTCCTGACGGCGTTCAATGGCTTTTGAAGCGCAATTGCTCCGTGACGCCGGCGCAACTGGCAGGACTTTACCTGTCGCTTTGCCTGGTATCTCTGGGCATCGCCACCTTTTTCTGGGTACAGGGCGCCAGGCTGGTAATGTTGTTTGCATGGCTTGAGCTGCTGGCGGTAGGTTGGGCTTTTTTGGTGTACGCACGGCATGCCGGTGATGGTGAAAAGATCGTCCTTCAAGGGGGACAGCTGGTGGTCGAACTGGAGACGGCGGGGCGCACGCGACGAGCTGAATTCAACTGCGAATGGGTGCGGGTTGAACCCAGGGACGGCGACGGTTCATTGATAAAAGTTTCGGGGCAGGGGCGGTCAGTCAGTGTGGGGCGGCATTTGCGACCTGAGCTAAGGCCAGCTCTGGCCAGGGAGATTCGGCGGGTACTTCGGGCGGGTTGATTGGGGCTGACGGGCCTGAAAGCGTGATGTCAGGTTTTTAAAAAATCACCGCGCGTTACCACGGTGAAGGCTAACTTTATAATCTGCCAGTAAGTTTGATCAGTAGTCTAGGTTGGTAATGGAAGCAATAAAAGTGATCACGATGAACGTATGTAAAACCATGAGCAAAATGACCCGGCCTGGCGTACAGATGGCCGGTGCATTTTTGGGGGCTGTAGTTGGTCTGACGACTACCGCCGCCTATGCTGTCAATGATTTGCCGGGTGGCCCAGCGGTGCGCCAGTACAACTTGCACCCGGCTGTGACCAGGGTTGCTGAAGATCAAGCCTGGCTGCACTGGTACATGTTGGCGATATGTTTGGCAATTTTTGTCATCGTGTTTGGCGTGATGCTTTACTCCATCATCAAACACCGCAAGTCTGTTGGTCACAAGCCGGCCAATTTTCACGAGTCCACCGCAGTCGAAATTGCCTGGACCGTTGTGCCGTTTTTAATCGTGATTGCCATGGCGCTGCCGGCAACCAAGGCAGTCGTCTCTGAAAAAGACACCACCAACGCCGACCTCACTATCAAAGCCACAGGAATGCAGTGGAAATGGGGTTACGACTACATCACGGGCGAGGGTGAGGGTCTCGCGGTTTTGTCCACTCTGGAAAACAGCCAGCGAGTATTGTCAAATGCCGGCGGCCCTAAAGCTGGTGATGTAGCTGACGACTATTTGCTTAGGGTTGACCATCCGCTGGTGGTGCCGGTCAATAAAAAAATCCGGATCATCACAACAGCCAATGATGTGATCCACGCTTTTATGGTGCCCGCATTTGGTATTAACCAAGACGCAATCCCCGGCTTTGTACGCGATACGTGGTTTCGCGCTGACAAAGTCGGAGACTTTTACGGGCAGTGTTCCAAGCTTTGCGGGAAAGAACATTCCTACATGCCAATCCATGTCAAAGTGGTGTCGGCTGCAGATTACACAGCGTGGGTAGCGGGTAAAAAGAAGGAAGCCTCTGCGAAGGCAGACGATCCGTCCAAGGTTTGGACGCTGGTGGACCTGAAGGCTCGTGGCGAAAAAGTTTATGCCTCCAATTGCGTTGCGTGTCATCAGGTTAACGGTAAAGGCGCTGGCCCTATCAAACCGCTCGACGGATCTGCTGTTGTGCTTGATGCAGACCATAACAAGCAGATTCAGATTTTGCTCAATGGTGCCAATGCCGGTGCAATGCCTTCATGGAAAGCCTTGAGCGATACCGACCTGGCAGCTGTGATTAGTTACACCAAAAACAACTGGTCAAATCAAACTGGGCAGCTGGTTCAGCCTTCAGAACTGCTGGCTGCACGCAAGTAATCTGCCGCAGTCAAGTAGATTTGAGTCACTAGAGCGCCAGACCCCAACGTCGGCCAACAATTCAAAATTACAGGCTAAATTTCCTGTATCCGCCACCAAAGGAAATCAAGATGAGTGCAGTTCTAGACCATCACAATCACCCGCATGATGAGCACGATCACCATGATCACGCGCCTACGGGATGGCGGCGCTGGGTGTTTGCGACCAACCACAAAGACATCGGCACGCTGTATTTGTTGTTTTCTTTCACAATGTTTATGCTGGGCGGGGTGCTTGCGCTGGTCATACGCGCTGAACTGTTTCAACCGGGACTGCAGCTGATCAACCCTGAGTTGTTCAATCAGCTGACCACGATGCATGGTCTCATCATGGTTTTCGGTGCCATCATGCCGGCATTTGTTGGATTTGCAAACTGGATGATTCCCTTGCAGATTGGCGCTGCCGACATGGCATTTGCGCGCATGAACAACTTCAGTTTCTGGCTGATGATTCCTGCGGCCATATTGCTGGCCACTTCTTTTTTCGTTCCTGGCGGAGCTCCCGCTGCCGGCTGGACACTGTATGCGCCCTTGACGCTGCAAATGGGTCCTTCCATGGACTCCAGCATTTTCGCGCTGCATTTATTGGGCGCTTCGTCCATCATGGGTTCGATCAACATCATCGTGACGATTCTCAACATGCGCGCGCCGGGCATGACACTGATGAAAATGCCGATGTTCTGCTGGACCTGGCTGATCACTGCCTATTTGCTGATCGCTGTGATGCCCGTGTTGGCTGGCGCTATCACCATGACATTGACTGACCGTCATTTCGGAACCAGCTTTTTTAATCCGGCAGGTGGCGGTGACCCGGTGATGTACCAGCACATCTTCTGGTTCTTCGGTCATCCCGAGGTGTACATCATGATCTTGCCGGCTTTCGGCATCATCAGTCAGGTTATTCCAGCATTTTCACGCAAACGCCTCTTTGGGTATGCGTCGATGGTCTATGCAACGGGTTCGATTGCAATCCTGAGCTTCGTAGTCTGGGCGCATCACATGTTTACCAGCGGCATGCCAGTGACGGGGCAGCTGTTTTTCATGTATTCGACGATGTTGATCGCGGTACCAACTGGCGTGAAGGTGTTCAACTGGATTGCGACCATGTGGAAGGGTTCAATGACATTTGAAACTCCTATGCTTTTCGCGGTCGGGTTTATTTTTGTGTTTACTATCGGCGGCCTGACAGGTGTGATTTTGTCGGTCGCTCCGATTGATATTCAGCTGCACGACACCTACTATGTTGTTGCCCACTTCCACTACGTGTTGGTGGCAGGCTCCTTGTATGCCATGTTCGCGGGTTACTATTACTGGTCGCCGAAATGGACTGGCGTGATGTACTCGGAAACCCGCGGCAAGATCCACTTTTGGTGGTCGCTGATTTCCTTCAACATTACATTTTTTCCAATGCACTTTCTCGGCCTTGCGGGCATGCCTCGGCGTTATGCTGACTATCCGATGCAATTTGCTGATTTCAACGCCATTGCAAGCGTGGGTGCGTTTTTGTTTGGTTTCGCACAGGTTTATTTCTTTCTGTTTGTTGTCGTGCCAGCCATGCGCGGCAAAGGTGTGGCCGCAAAGCAAAACCCATGGGTCGACGAGACCGGAAAAGGTGCTGAGGGGCTGGAGTGGGAAGTTCCATCGCCTGCGCCATTTCATACCTATGAAACGCCACCCCGTTTGAATGCCTCTGCGACCCGGGTTATCGGCTGAGCCATTTGACAGTCCTGAAAAGTGAACCCATGACACCCGAACAAAAGAAAAGTAATCTCAAGCTTGGTTTGACACTGGCATCTGTTGCCGTTGTTTTTTTCGCGGGTTTCATGGCTAAATCCATTTTCTTCGGTCTTTGATTCAACAGCTGCGTCCGGGCATTTACTAAAACGGTTTTTTAATGCGCTTACAGTACGAAAACACGCGAATGGTCGGCAAGCTGGTTGTGATCGTCATTGGCATGTTTGTTTTTGGTTACGCTCTGGTTCCCTTCTACAGAGCGATCTGCGAAATGACCGGCATTAACGTGCTGGCCCTTGCCGAGCAAAAGATTTCTGGTAAGTCAACGCAGCTACCGGCGAACACGCAAATTGACCGAACACGCAGTATTACCGTCGAGTTTGACGCTAACGCACGTGGACCGTGGCACTTCAAGCCCGCACAAAGTACCTTGCAGGTTCATCCTGGGGAATTGGCAACGGTCATGTATGAGTTTCAGAACATGCAAAATCGGACAATGTCCGCACAGGCCATTCCAAGTTATGCACCCATGCAGGCAGCGGCCTATTTCAACAAGCTCGAATGCTTTTGCTTTAGCCAATACACACTGGCGCCAGGTGAGAAAAAACAGTGGCCAGTCGCCTTCGTGATTGATCCCAAACTGTCCAAAGATGTCTCCACTATTACGCTGTCGTACACGTTTTTTGAGGTGGGGGGGAAAACACCTGCTGCGCCCACGGGTTCAGTGGCAAGGCCGGCCGGCGAAGGCTCAGCGGTATGAATGTGCCGGTGCATAAGCGCAAGGGCTCAGTCTTGCGGACAACGAAAGCAGTACTGTGGTCGTTTGTTGGGCTGCGCTCTCGCACTGATTACGAAAAAGATATAGAACAGCTCAACCCCTTGCATATCGTAATCATTGCTCTGGTGCTGGCTGGATTTTTTGTCGGGGGCCTCATTTTTTTGGCTACTTGGGTGGTTGGCAAGTAGCCCTCGGTGGTTTATTTGGCGAGCGCCTTTTATTTTTTGAATTTCGAGACAACAGGAGTTGGGAATGTCTTCATCAGCGTCTTCGGTAGCCCCCACGGTAACCCCACACTACTATGTGCCCGCGCCTTCCAGTCATCCCGTGATGGCTGCGATTGGTCTGTTTTTTGTCATTTTGGGTGCCAGCCAGTGGATCAATGGTGCAGGATGGGGCGCGTATTCGCTGGCTTTTGGCATGGTCATGTGGCTGGGAACGCTTTTTGTCTGGTTCCGCGAGTCCGTCCGGGAAAGCGAAGGCGGTTTGTATGGTTACAAAATCGATCTGTCATACCGCTGGAGCATGAGCTGGTTCATTTTTTCGGAAGTGATGTTCTTCGGTGCATTTTTCACCGCTTTGTGGTGGGCCCGCATGCACTCTGTCCCCGCCTTGGGCGACCTTGAAAATGCCTTGCTTTGGCCTGACTTCAAGGCCGTCTGGCCAAGTGTGGCTGCCGGCGTTACCGCTTCGCCTGCCGACATTGTTGAACCTTTCCAGACGGTTGGACCCTTTTGGTTGCCAACCATCAACACAGCATTGCTGCTGACGTCTGGTGTGACGATGACCATCGCTCACCACGCCTTGCGTGAAGGTCACCGTGCCAAGACTATCGGCTTCATGTGGACGACCGTCATACTGGGTCTGGTGTTTTTGTTTGTACAAGGGTACGAATATGCCCACCTGTATTCCGAGTTGAACCTCAAATTGACTTCAGGTGTTTATGGTTCTACTTTCTACATGCTGACTGGTTTTCACGGCTTTCACGTGTTTGTCGGCATGCTCATGCTTTTGTTCATTACCCTGCGCCTGCAAAAAGGACATTTTACAGCCGACAAACATTTCGGTTTTGAAGGAGCTGCCTGGTACTGGCACTTTGTGGATGTGGTGTGGCTTGGTCTTTACATCCTCGTTTATTGGCTATAAGTCCGTGGTCGGGTCTCTTCGCCCCGGCACCCAAACAATAAAAAAGGCCGCATTGAGCGGCCTTCGTTTTTGAACCCTCAGTTTCGGGTTTTATCGGCCAACCGGCAGACCAGTTGGCTGAATATAGCCAAGCTTCCACGCAATCAAAATGCAGATAAACAGCACCACAGAAAAACCGACACGAAACGCCAGGGCACGTGCCATGCCGCTGGTTTTGGTTTTGCCGTTGGTTCCGTCTTTCAGCATGAAAAAAAGCGCGGTGGCCAAACTGCCAAGAATAGCTACAAAGGCGATGGCTACAAGGTATGTCATGGGACAGATTATCCACTTATGACACCAGCTTTGCACACACCGAGGTTTTGGATAGTCACCGTTGCGGCCCTGGTTGTGGCGGCAGGTACGTTGTCACTTGGCCAGTGGCAATTGCGCCGTGCTGCCCAAAAGGAAGCTCTGCAAACGGCGATTACCGGCCAATCCAAATTTGCGGATCTTGATAATGCCTCTTTTTTTGGGCTCAAAAATATAGCCGATGCCATTCACAGGCCCGCGCAGCTCAAGGGCGTCTGGCAAGCCGACCATACCGTTTTTCTTGACAATCGCCCGATGAGCGGCAAGACCGGTTTTATCGTTGTAACGCCGCTGGCTCTGGAGGGTAGCGCCCTTGTCGTGCTGGTTCAGCGTGGCTGGGTGCAGCGGGACTTTGCCCGGCGCATGCATCTGCCAGATATCGCAACACCGCCCGGGACCGTGACAATACGCGGGCGTATTGCCCCGCCGCCGTCCAAGCTATATGAGTTCAAAGGCATTGAACGTGGCCGTATCCGGCAAAATCTCGATATCCCCACATTTGCGGCAGAAACTTCCCTGCCGCTTTTGCCGGTTTCTTTATTACAAACCGGTGTTGCTGGCGAAGGATTGTCGCGGGAGTGGGCTGTGCCGAACCTTGGTGTCGAAAAGCATTACGGTTATGCTTTTCAGTGGTTCGCCCTGTGTGCCCTGGTGGTTGTCCTGTATGTCTGGTTTCAATTGATTCATCCCTTGCGTCTTAAAAATCGTGTAGTCCCGTAGACCGTAGATACCTCTTAACGCCGTGATCAACGAAAAATCCCGCAATCAGAATCCGTCAGGTGTACTTGACCAGCCTTTAGGCCTGACGGTGCATAGCCTTCCCGTGCCAGGTCAGGATGGCGCCCGCAACATCTCCGGGCGCTGGAAAATGATTGCTGTGCTGCTGGTGTGTGCGGCACCAGTCTTGCTCTCTTATTTCACTTATTACGTCATTCGCCCCGAAGGGCGGCGTGTTTACGGCGAGTTGATTGATCCGCAGCGGCCGCTGCCCAGCATGCGCACTGAGGCGCTGGATGGCAAGCCCGGTGAGCTGAGGGCGCTCAAGGACCAATGGCTTTTGATCAGCGTTGGCAGCGGAAGCTGCGCGCAGGACTGCCAGCAGCGCCTGTACTACCAGCGGCAGTTGCGCGAGGCGCTTGGCAAGGAAAAAGACCGCCTGGATTGGGTTTGGCTGGTCAATGACACCACTGCAGTCAACAGCCGCCTGCTTCCCGCACTGGCTTCGTCCAAGGTGCTGCGCGTGCCGGCTGATGCGGTGGCCCAATGGCTGCAGCCTGAAGCGGGCCAGCGCCTCGAAGACCACCTGTATCTCGTAGACCCGCTGGGCAACTGGATGATGCGATTTCCTGCCACCATGGATGCTGCCGGTGCAGCCAAGGCCAAACGCGACCTGGACCGCCTTTTGCGCGCTTCTGCCAGCTGGGACAAGCCAGGGCGCTGAGCTCGAAGCTTAGCGCCAAGTAAACCATGTTCACCAGTACTATGACCGATTTGAGTCCCACCTTGCGCCTGATGTTCATGGGTTTGGTGGTTGCCGTGGGGCCGCTGTCGTGGGTTTGGCTGCGCAACCGCAAGGCACCGGTTGCACAGCGTTTGCGCGTGCTGACACTGCTCACCTTATTTCTGACATTTGACCTGGTCGTGTTCGGTGCTTTCACCCGGCTTACCGATTCAGGCCTGGGTTGTCCTGACTGGCCTGGCTGCTACGGTCACGCCAGCCCGGTGGGGGCACAACTGCACATTGAGGCTGCCCAAACTGCCATGCCATCAGGACCTGTCACACACCCCAAAGCGTGGATTGAAATGATTCATCGCTATCTGGCCACAGGTGTGGGCGTGATGATTCTGACGCTGGCAGTCACCAGCTGGCTGGACCGAAAGCGGGTTCATATCTCGCCGTGGTGGCCGACTTTTACATTGGTCTGGGTTTGTTTGCAAGGCGCGTTTGGAGCGCTTACCGTCACCATGAAGTTGTTTCCCGCTATTGTTACCATGCATTTGCTGGGCGGCATGGTGTTGCTCGCGCTGCTGAAGGTGCAGGCGGTGCGTTACGCCCAGGCGCAGGGCGTGCCGGCACTCGGGACCTTGCCGGGGCGCACGCGGCAGCTTGTTTTGCTGACTTTTGGCTTGCTCTGGCTGCAGATTGCGCTGGGCGGCTGGGTCAGCACCAACTACGCCGTGCTGGCTTGCACGCAGTTTCCTGCATGCCAGAATTCATTGTGGCCAACCATGGACTTCAGTCAGGGCTTCACGCTTTGGCGCGAGCTGGGTGCTGGCCCGGATGGCAACAACATCAGCTTTGCAGCGCTGACAGCCATTCACTATGTTCACCGCCTGAGTGCTTACGTGGTTTTCGCTGCGATGCTGGCGCTGACTGTCAAGCTCTACCGTGTGCCGGCGTTGCGCGTGCAGGCCCATTGGCTGGGCGGGCTCGCCTTGCTGCAGCTGGCCACCGGCCTCGGTAATGTGTTGCTCGGCTGGCCTTTGGTGGCCGCTGTGTCGCACACCGGCGGTGCGGCCGCGCTGGTAGTTGTGCTGACCGGCATCGTTTTTCGCACCCGCAACGCATTTGATTCTGGCAGTAAGTCAAAATTGAGGGCTCCGAGACTGACCGCATGAACCCCGACAACTCTTCTATCGCCGTTGAATTGCCCACCGCGGCTGTGCCCTCAAAGTTCCGGCAGTTTTATTCGCTGACTAAGCCGCGTGTGGTGCAGTTGATTGTTTTTTGCGCACTGATCGGCATGGTGCTGGCTGTGCCGGGCCTGCCGAGCTGGGCAGAGGTCAAGCTGGGCCTGATTGCCTGTGCTGGCATCTGGCTGGTGGCTGGTGCCGCTGCTGCTTTTAACTGCCTGGTCGAGCAGGGCATTGATGCGCGCATGAAGCGCACCTCCTGGCGTGCCACTGCGCAGGGCCAGATCAGCAACCCGCTAACACTTGCATTTTCTGCAGGCCTGTGTGCTATCGGTTCTGCCATTTTGTATATCTGGGTCAACCCGCTGACCATGTGGCTGACATTTGCCACCTTTGTCGGCTACGCCGTGGTGTACACCGTTGTACTTAAACCCCTGACTCCGCAAAACATTGTGATTGGTGGTGCGTCGGGTGCCATGCCGCCCGTGCTTGGCTGGGCTGCCATGACGGGCGCGGTCAGTCCGGAGGCACTGATACTTTTCCTGATCATCTTCCTGTGGACGCCCCCGCATTTTTGGGCACTGGCGCTCTACCGGGTAGAAGACTACCGCAAGGCCGGCCTGCCCATGTTGCCCGTCACCCACGGCAATGAGTTCACGCGGCTGCAGATTTTTCTGTACACGCTGGTGCTGTTGCCCGCCTGCCTGATGCCCTTCGTGTTTAGCATGAGTGGCTGGCTTTATCTGGTAGTCGCCTTGCTGCTTAGCGCTGGTTTCTGCTGGTATGGCTGGCGTCTCTGGCGCAATTATTCTGATGCACTGGCGCGCAAGACCTTCCGTTTTTCACTGATTCATCTGTCGGTTCTGTTTGCAGCGCTGCTGCTAGACCACTACCTTATTTAGGCCTTACCCATGGCAAGCTCACTGATTGATTCCGGTCGCCGGAATTCTATTAAATTAATAGCAAATTATGCAGTGGTTGCCTGCGCTACAGGCGTGCTGGCAGCATGCTCAAAAGAAGCAGAACCGCAGTTCAAAAGTATAGATTTGACGGGCGCCGACTACGCCAAAAACTTTGTTTTGCCTGACCAAAATGGGCAGATACGCAGCATCAAAGATTTTTCCGGCAAGGTAGTCGTGGTATTTTTTGGCTTCACGCAGTGCCCCGACGTGTGCCCCACATTTATGGCTGAACTGGCGCAGATCAAAAAATCACTCGGCACCGACGGCGACAAGCTGCAGGCCATTTTCATCACGGTAGACCCGGAGCGCGACACGCCCGAGCTGCTCAAGGCCTACATGGGCAATTTTGACCCGACTTTCCTGGCGCTGCGTCCGGCCATTGACAAGTTGCCCGAAGTCGCCAAAGACTTCAAAATTTATTATAAAAAAGTTGAAGGCAAAACCCCTGGCAGCTACAGCATGGACCATTCTGCAGGGAGCTATGTGTACGACCCCAAAGGGCAAGTGCGGCTTTACAACCGCTACGGTACGGGCACAGAGGGGTTGACCTCAGACATCCGGCTGCTGCTCAAGGGCGCTTGAGCAAAGATATTCAGGGAAGGCTCTGCATGCCTTATAGGCTTGACAGACATAAAAAAACGCCATAGCCGCAAATGCAGGCATGGCGTTTTTTGAGAGCCTCTTCAAGCGTAAGCTGCGAGCGTCTTCTTCATTTTCTTCATTGCCGCCACTTCAATCTGGCGAATGCGTTCTGCGCTCACGCTGTATTCTGCTGCCAGATCATGCAGCGTCATGCCGCCAGATCCATCGTCGTTTACCTTGAGCCAGCGCTCTTCCACAATCCTGCGCGAGCGCGGGTCAAGCTCTTGCAGCGCTGTGCTGATGCCGTCACTGGCCAGGCTGTCACGCGCACGCGACTCCATCAGTGCGGTCGGCTCCTGTGTTGCATCGGCCAGATAGGCAATCGGGCCAAAGGCGTCTTCGCCATCGTCGCTGGGGCTTGGGTCAAGTAGCACGTCACCGCCCGACATGCGCTGCTCCATCTCAATGACTTCCTCGCGCTTGACGTTCAGTGTTTTGGCCATCGAATCAATCTGGCCCTCCGTCAGGGTGTCACGGTGGGTCGCTACGTCGGCGTCGTCCTTGAATCCCTGTTTCATCGAGCGCAGGTTGAAGAACAGCTTTCGCTGGGCCTTGGTGGTGGCCACCTTGACCATGCGCCAGTTTTTCAGAATGTACTCGTGCATTTCGGCTTTGATCCAGTGCAGCGCATAGCTCACCAGCCTCACACCCTGGTCGGGATCAAAGCGTTTCACGGCCTTCATCAAGCCGATGTTGCCCTCCTGGATCAGGTCGCCATGCGGCAGGCCGTAACCCAGGTATTTACGCGAAGTGGACACCACCAGGCGCAGGTGTGACAACACCAGCTTTTCGGCCGACTCGATATCGTTGTTTGCTTTTAACTTGCGGGCAAATTCCTGCTCCTGCTCCAGCGTGAGCATGGGCAAGCGGTTAACCGCTGAAATATAAGCATCCAGGTTCCCCAGCGGCGGCAGTAACGACCACGGATTGACCGCGGCAACCGCACCGGAGGAGCTAGCCGACACGGCTGTCACGCCAGTTGCGGCAAGGTTTTGGGAGGCAAGAGCATAAGACACAGCAAAACTCCTTTTCTATAGCGATAAATGTTAGCACTCTGTTAAGGAGAGTGCCAATCAAGGCATAAATGCTTGACATAGCGCAGGGCTAATAAGTAAAAACCCTTAGCCAAGACTGTACATCTGTATTGCGCAGGCTGTGTAAAGCCATTGGCCACGATTGGCGTAGGTGCAGGGCTCACCTGTCGGTCGCTGTTGCGTCCTGCTTTGGACGGGCGCTTAATTTTCTGGTTTGTCGTTGGTCCGGCTAATTCGCCGTAAGCGCTGGCGGGTCCAGTGGTGATTGACCTGAGGTGACAGGCCCCAGCGGTCTGAGCACCATCTCAGCGGCAAAGTCCAGAAAAGCGCGGGTGCGTGCCGGAATCAGTTTGCGTGTGGGCAGTGCAACGTACACCGTGTAACGGTCAAAAATCCACTCTGGCAGTAAATGCACCAGCGTTCCATCGTTGAAATAGTCGCTTGCCGGGTATTTTGGCAGCGCTGCAACGCCCGCGCCATTCACGGCAGCCGTGAACAACGTGTGATAGCTCTCAGCCTGAAAAACTACCTGCATGGGAACATCTACAGCTTGTTCGCTACCGTCCAGACGAGACAGGCGCAAATGGCGCAAGCCGTGCCCCGAAGTCGCCTGCCACGGAAACCGCAGGTACTGATGGCCCTGCAGGTCCATTGGCCTGTCGGGCGTGCCGCGCCGCCGCAGGTAGTCGGGGCTGGCGCACATGACGTAGTCGGTCCGGGCAATCGCGCGTGCCACCACGCTGGCGTCAAAGCTGTCATTCACGACCATAAAAGTCACGTCAAACTCCTCGACCCGGTTTTGCGGAAATGGGTCTTCATGCAGATGAATCGCCACTTTGGGGTACTTTGCAAGCCAGCGGCTCATCTGCGTTGCCAGAAAGTAATTTGCAAACAAGGCTGGTGCCACCACCTGCACCACGCCCTGGAGCTCGCTTGCACTGTGTCCGGCTGCGGCTTCGGCGTCGTCGACTTCGCTCAGAATGTTTCGCACACGTAGCAAATAGGCTTCGCCAGCACCGGTGAGCGCCAGCTTGCGGGTAGTGCGCTGTATCAGCCGCGTTCCCAGGTGCTGCTCCAGATCGGTTACAAGCCGGGTCACTCCGGCAGGCGACATGTCCAGCGTCCGCGCTGCGGCTGCAAAGCCATCTTCATCGATGACTTTCTGGAAAACACGCATCGAAAGCAATCGGTCCATGGCGGTCTCCTAGTTACGTATTACGCAATCACTGCGATAGAAAAATAAAATTGTTGCGTATTTTGAAATTATTTATTGCAGTTTAAATGGTTTGCAAACCCAAGGGATAACCCTAAAGTCACAGTCATCGATGAGCCGCTAATGAATAAACGACTCACCGACACCAGCTGCTCAGTTTGGGAAAAGCCATCCAAACTGCAGCGACTGGGGAAGTACAAATGTTTGTTTAATCCAAAGGAAAATTTATCATGAACACAAAAATTATTGCCGCCACTGTTGTTGCATTGGCCAGCTTAACCAGCGTCAGCGCTTTTGCCCGTGACAGCCAGGACTTCTTCCAGGTGAACGCAACAAACAGCACGACGACCCGCGCACAGGTGCAAGCAGATTATTTCAAGGCTCAAAAAGCCGGCACCCTGGCCACAGGCACCGACGGCGCTTTTATCGGCACCACCCAGTCTGCGAAAAGTGGGTTGACCCGTACGGAAGTTCATGCCCAAGCCGTGGCGGCCATGCGTACGCCGACTGACAGCGAGTATCTTCACGCTAACTAAGTTTTTCACACAGCCTTTAAGTCCCCTACGTCACTTATGCCGCGGACGACAAGCTGGTAAGGGACAACGCTAAATCAGGGTGCATGGCGCGTCGGTATTGACCGCAGCCGTGCACCCTGATCGCGTTTGGAACAGCATTGCTGGTTGAATCGTTACCGATGGCGTGTTCGCGTAACAAAATAAATTTTGCTGAACTACGCAAAACGCAGGATGTTAAACAGCCATGAGTCTATTCGTTCAGGGCGTGGCCAGACGCCTGACCCTTTCGCTGCTTGTTATATCCGCCCTGAGCGCTTGCGCCGTCTATGCACCGCCAAACGGCGGCGCTTATGTCTACGGCAGCGGCGTGGATGCCCAACCCGTTTACGCAATGCCTCCGGCGTATGCCGCGCCTTACTACTCCGATT
>JANXTM010000083.1 GCA_025352405.1 Polaromonas sp. | reverse complement strand
GATAACAAGGTCCACTCGACGTCATAGATCATCGGGATAGACAGGTTGGCGGCCAGCATGCCGACGAAGTGCATGGACCAAATTCCAATGCCCATCGAGACGCCCCCGCCTGCCAACCACAACAATGACCAGAACCGCCCGCGCGTCACGGCCACGCGTGACGCCAGGCTCAAGGCGGTGTAAGAAGCAAGTACGCCGACGGCAACAGAAGCCAATACTAGCCAATGATTGTAAAAAAGCGTCAATATCCCCGATTTTTGTCGCACATCACATTTTTTCGAGCGGTTGTAAAAACAACCCTCAAATGCGCACGGCGCTGGCGCCACGAAGGTGATGGTCGTGAATTTGCGCGAACCAGAAATGGCGGCGCAGGTCACAAAACAAACCTCATGCCCCTCAAATCAATGCAGCCCAAACCTGCCAACCCACTGCACCACCCGCCGGCGCGATGCGTTGTGTGCTTTACACCCTACGCCATACTTTTTACTCAGGTTTGATAGACGCGCTTTTGACCAGCTTGCCCCAGCGGTCCGCCTCCGACTTGATCAGCGCCGCGAACACCTCGGTCGATCCGCCGCCCAACTCGTTGCCCTGCACCAGCATCTGGGCTTTGATCGCCGGATCCGACAATGCCCTGTTCACAGCATCATTGAGCGTATGGATGATCGCAGCAGGGGTGCCGGCCGGCGCAATCAGCCCCTGCCAGTTCTGCACCTCAAAGCCTGGCACACCCGCTTCGGCCATGGTGGGGAGATCAGGAAACAAAGGCGAACGCACCTTGCTGGTGATGGCCAACGCCCGCAGCTTGCCCGCACGGATCGAAGGTGCTGCAGCATACATCTGCTCGAACATCATGTCGACCTGCCCGCCCATCAGGTCGGTCGCTGCAGGCGCACCCCCCTTGTAGGGAATATGCGTGATCGACAAACCTGCCAGCGACTTGAACATTTCACCCGAAAGATGATGCGAGCCACCCAACCCACCGGAGGCAAATGACAACTTGCCCGGCGCAGCCTTGGCGGCAGAGATGATGTCCTTCACGCTACGAAATGGGGAATTGGCTGGCACCATTAGTACCAGCGGCCCTTTTTCAACCAGGCAGATCGGTAGCAAATCCTTTGCCGGATCAAAGTTCAGTTTTGAAAACATGGTGGGGTTAACCGCCAGCGGTGCGAAATTGCCCATACCGATGGTGTAGCCGTCCGGTTTGGCTCGCGCTACCGCCTCGGTGCCGATGTTGCCACCCGCGCCCGGCTTGTTTTCAACCAGCACCGGCTGACCCAGCGCGGTCGAGATGAAGCGACCGATCTGCCGGGAGCGCTGGTCAGCATTGCCACCAGCCGAGTAAGGACAAACCAGCGTGATGGGTTTGCTGGGGTACTTGTCCTGGGCCCACGCAAACGAGGGAAAGGCCAGCACGGCCGAGGTGACTTGCAGAAGATAGCGGCGGTTCATATCGGTTCTGTTTTCTGGAGTAAGTTATGAATTAGCAGCCACGTTAATCGGCGTAGCTGTCATTCTGCTGCCGAATGACACTGGGGCTTTCCCGCATATTGTTGACCGGCACCACCAAATGCTTTGACTGGCATAGAGCCGAGTGACCATATTCAAGCCCGGATCGGACAACATCGCAGAGGGCTCATCGGCAGCTGCTGGTCAAACAAAATGGGCAACAAGCCACCCGAAGCTTTCAAATAGGAATCGACATCTCAAAAATTTACCTGGCTGCCTGCTTTTACTTGGACCCGAGACCTCTGGGTTGCCATCGTAAATTTCCAGTAGGGACTGCGATAATCAAAAAAATTATTGCGTTGGACAGACTTTCAAGTTTTGCGCCGCAAAGGCAGCTGAAAACTACAGTGCAGTGAGTCTAAAAAACTTTAGTGATCCATCAGTCCGCAGCGAAAACTCAGATACCTATAGACGGGTGGATTTAAATGTCAGTAAATGTTGGTATTGAAGTGGTCTAAAGTGTTGATTAAAAAGGAAAAACTTAACCCAACTGAAACTCTCCGAGAGGTGGAAAAACACACGCCCATGATGGTCCAGTACCTGGGTATCAAAGCGGATTATCCAGACACGCTGGTGTTTTACCGCATGGGAGACTTCTACGAGGTTTTTTTTGCTGATGCTGAAAAGGCGTCGCGGCTGCTGGGCATCACGTTGACCAAACGCGGGGCAACGAATGGTGAGCCGATTCAGATGGCAGGGGTGCCTTTTCATTCGCTTGAGGGCTATCTGGCCAAGCTCATCAAGCTCGGGGAGTCGGTGGCAATTTGTGAGCAGGTCGGTGATGTGGCGACAAGCAAAGGCCCGGTAGAACGCAAGGTGGTGCGTGTGGTCACGCCCGGAACGCTGAC
>JANXTM010000079.1 GCA_025352405.1 Polaromonas sp. | reverse complement strand
GCCCATCACGGCTTGAGCGTGGTTGGCGGTTTCGGCCAAAGCGGCTTTGGTGGCTTGCACGTTCAGTTCGACCAGTTTTTCAACGCCTTCAAAAGCCTTGTGGGTCAGACCAAACAGAGTTTCGATGTTGGCTTTGTGGGATGCCATGATTTGTTCAGCGGTCAGCATAATTAATCTCCAGTATTGATAACAGAAAGTTGGTAAGGACAATTAGTTGCTTTGCGCTAAATTGCTGCACTGCAACATCAGTTAATTATAGGGATAAGCCATGACATTGCAAGCGGTTATTGTTGCAGTGCAGCAATTTAGGGGTGAAACCCTAGCCGCAGACTATCCAGTCACAATCAGGCGGCCCTGCATTTTTAGCCAAAACCACCCCAGCGCCCTTCCAATTTTGCAAGCCTTCTACGCCGATAACTTTGTGTTGCCGCTTCCCGACGGTCACCGCTTTCCCATGGCCAAATACAAACTGCTGCGAGACCGTGTTGTCAGCGAGCTGCCGGGCGTGCAGGTGCTGCAGGCACCAGCTGCTACGGACGGGGAGCTGGCATTGGCTCACATTCCCGCTTACATAGAGTCTGTTATCCATGGCACGCTGCCAGCGCCTGCGCAGCGCGAAATTGGCTTCCCCTGGAGTCCGGCCATGGCCGAGCGCGCACGCCGTTCTGTCGGAGCCACAGTGGCTGCGGCACGGGTGGCGCTTGGCCTGGGTGCGCGGCCCCACGGTATTGCCGCCAACCTCGCTGGCGGCACGCACCACGCTTATGCACACAAAGGCGGGGGCTTTTGCGTGTTCAATGATGTGGCCGTCGCTGCCCGGTTGATGCAGGCTGAATGGGCCAGACATTACCGGCATCAACGACAACCCTTGCAGGTCACCGTGATCGACCTGGATGTCCATCAGGGCAACGGTACGGCCAGCATTTTTTCCAACGACAGCAGCGTGTTCACCCTGTCAATGCACGGCGAAAAAAACTTCCCGTTTCGCAAGGAGGCCAGTGACCTCGACATTGAGTTGCCGGACGGTTGCGCCGACATGCCATATCTGGAGGCGCTGGAACGCGCACTCGATGAACTTGACCATCGGCCCAAACCCGGGCTGATTTTCTTTTTAGCCGGGGCCGATCCGTTTGAGGGCGACCGCCTGGGCCGCCTGGCCTTGAGTTACGACGGCCTTGAAGCGCGCGACCGCCGCGTGTTCGACTGGGCCTGGCAGCGCCGTATTCCGTTGGCGTTTTGTATGGCCGGTGGCTATGGTGTGAAGATCGATGAAACGGTACAGGTGCAAGTCAATACTTACCGGGTGGCGCTGTCGTACTGGAGCAGATGGCAAAATCAGCTTTCATGACTTCCCCAGAACGCCCCCAGGCGGAACCCAGAAGCGCCTACAGGGCCTTTCGACCGATCGGCACCCGCTGGTCAGACAACGATGTGTACGGCCACGTTAACAATGCTGTTTACTACGGCTGGTTTGACACCGCCGTCAACGGCCTGCTGATTGAGCAGGGCGCCGTTGATATTCATTCAGGCGACGTGATCGGACTGGTGATTGAAACCCAATGCAATTATTTCGCGCCCCTGGCTTTTCCTGAAGCGGTGGTGGCGGGCATTCGGGTGGCACACGTCGGTTCGTCCAGCGTGCGCTACGAAATTGGTATTTTTCCAGCTGACCCAGGCCAGCTGTGTGCCGCCAAAGGCCATTTCATCCATGTTTATGTAGACCGCGCCACGCGCAGACCCACTTCTTTGCCCCTGCAATTGCTAGCTGTACTGGAGACTTTAAAGTGACTTCTGTTTTTTCTGACAACCTTGTCGACCAGGCGATTGAAACTCGCCAATCAATGCGCGAATTTTTGCCCCGGTCCGTGCCGCATGACACCATCAGCCATCTGTTGGCGTTGGCCGCCAGAGCCCCATCGGGAACCAACACCCAGCCCTGGAAGGTGTATGTGTTGCAGGGTGCCAGCCGTGACACGCTGGTGGCCAAAGTCTGCAAAACCCACGATGCCGTGCGCGCCGACCCTGCACTTGCGCTGGAGTACACGGAGGCATATGACTATTACCCCGAAAAATGGGTGTCGCCCTTTATTGACCGCCGCCGTGAAAATGGTTGGGGTCTGTATGGCTTGCTGGGCATTGGCAAGGGTGACAAGGACAAAATGCATGCGCAGCAGCAACGCAACTTCAGGTTTTTCGACGCACCTGTGGGTCTGATGTTTACATTAGATCGCGTCATGGGCCGTGGCTCACTGGTCGATTACGGCATGTTTTTACAAAACCTCATGCTCGCCGCGCGGGGCCAGGGCCTGCACACTTGCCCGCAGGCGGCCTGGAATGGCTTTGCCAAAATCATCCTGCCGCATCTTGGCGCGGGTCCAGACGAGATGCTGGTCTGCGGCATGGCGCTGGGCTATGCAGATGAGGCCGCCCTGGTGAACACTTTTCGTACACCGCGCGTGTCTGCGGACGAGTTCACGACCTGGCTGGAGTGATCGTGATGCACCCGTGCCAGAGTCAGCTGTGTTAGCGGGCCAATTGCCGTGATACAGCTCTTGGGCGGCCTGTCTTACGCCACCACGCTGTTTCTCATGGCTGCAGGGTTGACGCTGATCTTCGGCGTGACGCGCATCGTCAATTTTGCCCACGGCAGCTTTTTCATGCTCGGCGCATTGTTCACCGCGCACTGGGTCACCAACTGGTTCCCGGCGTGGGGCGATAGTCCGCCGCTTTACCTGTTAGCTATTATTTTGGGAGCGCTTTGTGCAGGTTTTACGGGGGCCGTAGCTGAATTCTTTCTATTAAGGAGAATGTCTGGCGCACCGGAGCTCTACCAGCTGGTCGCCACTTTTGGCCTCACGCTGGCCATGCATGACGCCATGCAGTGGAGTTTTGGCCCTGAAGAAGTATTTGCGCCGCGTTTTCCCGGCTTGAAGGGTTCGCTGGCGATTGGAGAAGATTTTTTTCCGGTTTATCAATTGGTCATGATCGCGTTGGGGCCGCTGGTCTGGCTGGGCCTGCACCTGTTACTCAAACATTCTTTGTTTGGCCGCCGCTTGCGCGCCGCCACGCAAGACCGGCACATGCTGGCGGCGCTTGGTATTAATCCCCGGCCGCTGATGCTGGGCGCTGTGGTGCTCGGCTGCGCATTAGCAGGCCTGGGCGGGGCGCTGCAGTTGCCGAAAGAGCCTGCACACCTGCAGATGGACATGAGCGTGATTGTCGAAACTTTCGTGGTGGTGGTGATGGGCGGCCTGGGCAGCATTGGTGGTGCGTTTGTGGCGGCGTTGCTGATCGGGCTGGTACATGCATTCGGTATCAGTGTGTTTCCACAGGCCACGCTGGTGCTGGTTTTTTTGACCATGGCCGTGGTGCTGGTGTTTCGTCCGCAGGGACTTTTCGGCTTGCCTGCCTCGGCGCTTGATGGGCCACGCGAAGTCGCCCAGAAATTTCGGGGGCTTGGTCTGGGTGCTGTGGCCACGTCTGGCATTGTGCTGGCGTTTGCCGTTGTTGCAGGTGCCGCATGGTTGGGCGGCCCGTATTGGCAAACCCTGGCGCTGGACGCCCTGATTTTGATGATTTTTGGCATCAGCCTGCAAGCCATGATGGCGTTTGGCGGTTTGGTCAGTTTTGGCCATGCCGCCTTTTTTGCGTTGGGGGCTTATGGTGCTGCGTTGTCACACAGCCTGTGGGGTGCGCCGCTGCCACTGGCACTTGCTACCGGTTGCGGGGTGGCTTTGGCGGTGTCTGCTGTGTTTGGTGCAGCGGTGGTGCGCAGCAGTGGTGTCTACCTGGCCATGCTGTCGCTGGCTTTGGCGCAGGTGGTCTGGGCCGGTGCGACGCAGTGGATCAGCCTGACTGGCGGTGACAACGGACTGATCGGGCTCACGCTGGTCAGCGACGCGGCGCGGCCCTACTTTTATGCCGGGCTGGTGCTGCTGGCGTTGTTCTCGGTGCTGTGGCTCAGGGTGCTTGGCCAGTCGGTTCTGGGCGCGGCGCTGCAGGCCCTGCGTGATGCGCCCCTGCGTGCTGCGGCCTCGGGCTTGCCTGTCAACTGGCTCAAATACCATGTGTTTGTGGTCAGCGCGGTGCTGGCAGGGCTGGCGGGCGGTTTGTTTGCCGCGCACAAAGGCTCGGTGTTCCCGTCAGTTGCATCGGTCGCTACATCGGTGGATGCCCTTCTCGTGGTGCTGCTTGGCGGGGTACACCAGCTCTGGGGTGTGGTGGTGGGTAGCGCAGTGCTGGGCTATCTGGGGGCCGAACTGGGCCGCGAGGTAACGTACTGGCGCGGCTTGCTGGGTGTGTTCATCATGCTGATCATGGTGGCGGCACCGTCCGGTTTGCTGTCGCTGTTCAAACGGCGTGCCTCTGGCAGTGGGGCACCTTGATGTTGCAGGTCAAAAACCTTGTCAAACACTTCGATGGCATCAAAGCCGTCGATGGCGTGAGCTTTGATGTGTCAAAAGGTGAGTGCGTGGCGCTGATTGGCCCCAACGGCGCAGGCAAATCGACCTGCTTTGCCTGTATTGCCGGCCAGTACCAGCCGACCAGTGGCCAGCTGGTGTGGGAGGCTCAAGCCTTGAACGGGCTTTCGCCCGCAGCCCGGCTTCAGCATGGCGTGGCGCGCACCTTTCAGGTGGCCCAGGTTTTTGAGGCGCTCACGGCATCCCAAAATGTGCAGCTGGCGGTGCAGGCCCGTCAAGGACGGCTGGCCATTTCAGCGTTTAAAAAACTGGCTACCCAATCACCCGACACAGCGCATGCACTGCTTGAGAAAACCGGTTTGGCAACGCTGGCCGATCGCGAGGTACTGAGCCTGCCTTATGGCGCCAAAAAGCGGCTGGAGCTGGCCGTAGCCTTGGCGGGAAACCCGCGCTTGCTGCTGCTCGACGAGCCCGCCGCGGGCCTGGCCGAGCAGGAGCGCATGCACTTGATGCAGCTGGTGCGTGGCTTGGCGACGCAAGGCATGGCGGTTCTATACACCGAGCACAACATGGACGCGGTGGACGGTGTAGCCGACCGTGTGCTGGTGCTGATTGAAGGCGTGCTGGCGGCGCAGGGCTCGTTTGAAGACATTTCGCGCGACCCGACGGTGCGCAAGCGTTACTTGGGGGAGGGGCTTGCGCATGCTTGAAGTCGATGGGCTCAACGCTTTTTACGGGCCGGCACAGGCCTTGTTTGGCGTGTCACTGCGGCTCAAGCCCGGTGAGTTTGTGGTGCTTCAGGGCCTCAATGGTGCGGGCAAGTCCACGCTGCTCAAGGCCGTGATGGGCATGGAGGTCAAAACCCGGGGCTGCATACGCTACAGCCCTGATGCGCACAGGGTTGACATATCGCATTGGGAGACTCACCGCCGCGCCAAAGCCGGCCTGGGTTATGTGGCCGAAGACCGCAGGCTGTTTACCGGCTTGAGCGTTCTTGAAAACCTGCAGGTGGTGGCGCGGGGCGATGCAGCGTCGAAAGCGCAGGAGGCCCGGGTACTTGATTTATTTCCAGTGCTCAAAACCATGCTCAAGCGGCCTGCTGCGCACATGAGCGGCGGCGAGCAACAAATGCTGGCCATTGCCCGTACCCTTATGACCCGCCCCAGACTGCTTTTGCTTGACGAGCCCTGCGAAGGCATCGCCCCCGTGCTGGTCGAGTCCATACGCGATGCCTTGCTGGTTTTGAAAGCCAGCGGCATGGCCATGTTGGTGGCCGAGCAAAACCAGTTGCTGGCCGCCAGCGCCGATCGCGCCCTGCGCCTCGTTGCGGGTAAAGTCAGTGTTTCCTGAAATCGGCGTGGAATTCTTTGCAGTTCCATTCATCTTGTTCCTTTATTTTTTGAAAAAGACATCACCATGACCACCACCCCTTCCGGCCTGCAGTACGAAGACACCGTTCTTGGCACCGGCGCCATCGCCAAAGCCGGGCAAAACGTCAAAGTGCATTACACCGGCTGGCTTTACAACGACGGCGTGCAGGGTGCCAAGTTCGACTCCAGCAAAGATCGTGGCCAGCCCTTTCAGTTTTCGCTGGGTGCGGGTCAGGTCATCAAAGGTTGGGACGAAGGCGTGCAGGGCATGTCGGTTGGCGGGTCGCGTCGCCTGATTATTCCGGCAGAGCTGGGCTATGGCGCGCGCGGTGCGGGCGGCGTGATTCCACCCAACGCAACGCTGTTGTTTGAAGTCGATTTTTTGGGTTGATAAATGCCGGGTATAAGCACTACAAGTAGCCCATGATCATCGCCAGCCTCCTTGACACCGACCTGTACAAGTTCACCATGATGCAGGTGGTGCTGCACCAGTTTCCGGGTGCCGAGGTTGAATACCGCTTCAAGTGTCGCAACGCGGCCAATCTGGCGCCGTATGTCAACGAGATACGTGAAGAAATTCGTGGCCTGTGCAGCCTGCGTTTTCAGGATGCCGAGCTGGCTTACCTGAAAGCCATGCGCTTTATTAAAAGCGACTTCATTGATTTCCTGGGTATTTTCAGACTCAATGAAAAGTACGTAAGCATCACCGCACTCCCGTCAGGCGAGGTAGAGGTGTCGATCAAAGGCCCGTGGCTGCACACCATTTTGTTTGAGATACCGGTGCTCGCCATCATCAACGAAGTTTACTTTCGCAACACGCAAAAGCAGCCCAGTCTGGCCGAGGGCCGTGCACGGCTTGACATCAAAATTCTTGAACTGCAGGCCGATGGTTTGCGTGAACTCAAGATTGCCGACTACGGTACGCGCCGCCGTTTTGGCAAGGCCTGGCATGAAGAGGTGCTGCGAACGCTGGTGACGCGTCTGGATACAGGCGTGGCAGGCCAGTTTGCCGGCACCAGTAACGTGCTGTTTGCCATGAAGCTAGGCCTGACCCCCTTGGGCACGATGGCGCATGAGTACCTGCAAGCCTGTCAGGCCCTCGGCCCGCGTTTGCGCGATAGCCAGGTGTTCGGCTTTGAGTCATGGGCCAAAGAATACCGCGGTGATTTGGGCATTGCGCTGTCAGACGTCTACGGCATGAGCGCGTTCCTGCGCGACTTTGACATGTATTTTTGCAAGCTGTTTGACGGTGCCCGACATGACAGTGGCGATCCGTTCCAGTGGGGCGAGCGCATGCTGGCGCACTATGCCCAAAATCGTGTCGACCCCAAAACCAAGACGCTCATTTTCAGTGATGGGCTGACTGTGCCGCGCACCATTGAGCTGTACCAGCAGTTCAGAGGGCGTTGCCAGCTGGCATTTGGCATTGGCACCAACCTCACCAACGACTTGGGCTACGAGCCGCTGCAGATTGTCATCAAGATGATTCGCTGCAACGGCCAGCCAGTGGCCAAGCTGTCCGACACACCTTCAAAAAACATGTGCAACGATGAAAAATACCTGGCTTACCTGCGGCAGGTTTTTGACATTGCACAGCCCTGACCATCGCCTTGTTGTTTGCAAAGCAACAGTTCGACCCGTCTGTACTTTTTTTAAACAACATCTTCATGAAGAAACCAAAGATTCTTATTGCCCGCGCCGTTTTCCCCGAAGTGGTCGCCAAACTTGAACAGCATTTTGAGGTCGAATCCAACCAGGCAGATGACATCTGGAGCAAAGCGCAATTGATCAGCAAGCTGCGTGACAAGCAGGGGGCATTTACCACCGGTGGCGAACGCATTGATGCCGAATTGTTGGCAGCCTGCCCGGATTTAAAAATCTGCGCCAACATGGCAGTGGGTTACAACAACTTTGATGTGGAAGCCATGACACTCGCCGGTGTTCTGGCCACCAACGCACCGGATGTATTGACCGAAACCACAGCTGATTTCGGCTTTGCGCTGCTCATGGCCACAGCCCGCCGCGTGACCGAGAGCGAACACTACCTGCGCGCTGGAAAATGGCGCAAATGGAGCTACGACATGTTTGCTGGCGCTGACATTCACGGTGCCACGCTGGGTGTGCTGGGCATGGGCCGCATCGGGCAGGGCATTGCCAAACGCGGCGCGCTGGGTTTCGGCATGAAAGTTATTTATCACAACCGATCCCGCCTGGACACCGCGCTTGAAGCCGAGTGCAAAGCCAGTTATGTCAGCAAGGAAGACCTTCTTAAAACCGCTGACCATTTGGTGCTGGTGCTGCCGTATTCGCCTGCATCGCACCACACCATAGGTGCGGCAGAGTTGACCTTGATGAAACCTACCGCCACGCTGGTCAACATCGCGCGCGGCGGCATTGTTGACGACGTCGCACTGGCCGCGGCCTTGGCAAGCAAGCGCATCGCGGCTGCTGGACTTGATGTGTTTGAAGGCGAGCCCACCGTTCATCCTGATTTGCTGGCGCTGACCAACGTGGTGCTGACGCCGCATATCGCCAGCGCTACCCTGCCAACGCGCCTGGCCATGGCCCACTTGGCGGCAGACAATCTAATCGGTTTTTTCAGGGGAGAGCAGCCGCTGACGCCTTTGAATGCTGCGGCGCTGGCCGCAAAATAACGGACGTATATTCAATGGAATTTTGGCTCATGATCACTTTGACGGTGCTCAACTTGCTGTTGCTGGTTTGGCTGGTATTGCGCAAACCCGCACCGGATGACAACCGACACGCTGCGTTGCTGGCCAGCATGACGTTGGGGAACGACAAGCTTGAGCGTGAGTTACGACGCGAAATTGAGGGTAATTCACGCGCCAGCAGGCAGGAACTGGCCACCACCTTCGCCACTTTTCAGCAAACGCTGGTGCAGCAAAGCGGCGAAGCCATCCGCACACAGAACACCCAGATTGATACGTTCGGGCAACAACTTTCCTTGCTGCAAAAAACATTGTCAGACACACTGGTCACCCAGTTGCAATCGGTCAGCGAGTCGAATGCCAGACGCATGGGCGAGGTGCGCGAGACGCTTGAAAAACAACTGGCGCAATTGCAGCTGACCAATTCTGCCAAGTTGGATGAGATGCGCAAGACGGTAGACGAAAAACTACAAACCACACTGGAGACGCGCTTGGGCGAAAGCTTCAAGCAGGTCGCTGACCGGCTGGAGCAGGTGCACAAGGGACTGGGTGAAATGCAGACGCTGGCGCAAGGGGTGGGCGACCTCAAGCACTTGCTGACCAACGTCAAGACGCGCGGTATTTTTGGCGAGGCTCAGCTGTCTGCCTTGCTGGAGCAAGTGTTCACGGTAGACCAGTATGCGGCGCAGGTGGTGACACGCCCTGGCGGCAAAAACCCGGTGGACTTTGCCATCAAGCTGCCCGGCAGGTCAGATTCCGGCGAGCCGCTGTGGCTGCCGATTGATGCGAAGTTTCCCAACGAAGACTATGAGCGTCTGCTGGATGCGCAGCAACGCGCTGACGCATTGGGCGCAGAAGCGGCGGGCAAGGCGCTCGAAATGCGTATCCGGCTGGAGGCAAAGTCGATCTCTGAAAAATACATTGCACCGCCGCACACCACCGACTTTGCCATTTTGTTTTTACCGACTGAAGGCCTGTACGCCGAAGTGTTGCGCCGTCCCGGCTTAATGGAAAGCCTGCACCGTGACCACCGCATCACGCTGGCCGGCCCGACTACTTTGCTGGCCATGCTCAATTCACTGCAAATGGGTTTCAGAACACTGGCGCTTGAAAAGCGCTCGAGTGAAGTGTGGCAAGTGCTGGGCGCGGTGAAAACCGAGTTTGGCAAGTTCGGGGACGTGCTGGCCAAGGTCAAATCACAAACCGAAACCGTTCTAAATACCCTGAGCAGTGCCGAACAACGCAGCCGTGTCATGGGCAAGGCGCTGCGCAATGTCGAGGCGTTGCCGGAGCTGGAATCGGCGCGCCTGATTCCGCTTGATAAAGAGCTCGATTGAGCATGTCGAGGTCATAAGCCCGATTTTGACTTACCGTCGTTCACTACTTTGACCCCTGAACTCGCCCGCCTGATCCTTGCGCAAATCTGCCTGCACGCCTGCATGGCGGGCACCCGTCTGGCAGCACCACTGCTGGCGCTGCGTGAGGGTTACAGTCCGGTTGCCGTGGGCGTGCTGCTCGCGTTGTTTGCGTTGGCACCGGTTTTTCTGGCGCTTCCAGCCGGGCGTTTTGCAGATCGGCATGGCCTCAAGCGGCCTATCACTTATAGCGTGTTTGCCGCTTGCACCGGTGCAGGTCTGGCCGTTGCTTTTCCGGTGTTTCCCGTCCTTTGTCTTGCGGCCTTGATGACCGGCGGCGCAACCGGTGCTGCGGTGATCTCGCTGCAACGGCATGTGGGCCGGGCCGCACGAGGTTCGCTGCAACTAAGACAGGTGTTCAGCTGGCTGGCGATTGGCCCGGCGGTTTCAAACTTTATTGGACCGTTCACGGCCGGTCTGTTGATTGACCACGCAGGCCCGACAACAGGCAGCCTGTGGGGCTTTCGGGCTGCATTTTTGTTGATGGCCGTGCTGCCTTTGGCGAGCTGGTTTCTGGTGCAACGCACGCGCGAACTGCCGCCAGTAATTGCGGCCAGTAGTGACAAAAAACCCAAGGCCTGGGACCTGCTGCGTGAGCCCATGTTTCGCCGCCTGATGCTGGTGAACTGGTTTTTGTCGTCCTGTTGGGATGTGCATACCTTCGTGGTCCCGGTGCTGGGGTTTGAGCGCGGTATCAGCGCCTCGGTCATTGGCTCCATTTTGGGTGCTTTTGCGTTGGCAGCCGCAGCTATACGACTGGTCATGCCCATGCTGGCGGCACACCTGCGTGAATGGAAGGTGCTGGCCTTTGCCATGCTCAGCACTGCTGTGTTGTTCGGGGTCTACCCCCTGATGCGTTCGGCTCTCGCGATGGGCGTGTGCTCGGTGCTGCTCGGCTTTGCACTGGGTATGGTGCAACCCATGATCATGAGCATGTTGCACCAGATGACGCCCGAGGCGCGACATGGCGAAGCGCTCGGCCTGCGGCTGATGGCTATCAATGCGTCCAGTGTGATGATGCCTATGTTGTTTGGGTCGGCTGGCGCCTTGGTGGGCATTGCCGCAGTGTTTTGGGTGACAGGCGCAATGGTGGGGCTGGGCTCACGGCTGGCCTGGCTGCTCAAGGACAGTCTGAAGCCCCACACTTGACAGATTGGCTGCAGAGCTGGGCCGCGGCAGGTCTCAAAGCTCGTAAAACGCCTTGATGAGGTCCCAGGCGACCTGCGGGTTGTCCACGTACTGAAGCAGCTTCATGTCGTCTGGCGAGATCACCCCTTCTTCCACCAGCATGTCGGTATTCAGCAGGCGCTTCCAGTAGTCGCTGCCAAACAAAATAATGGGTACCTGCTTGGACTTGCGCGTCTGCACCAGGGTGATGACTTCAAACAGCTCGTCAAGTGTGCCGAAACCGCCGGGAAAAACCACCAGCGCCTTGGCCCGCATCATGAAATGCATTTTGCGCAGCGCGAAATAATGAAACTTGAACGACAGCGCAGGCGGCACGTAGGGGTTGGCTTCTTCTTCCATCGGCAGTGCAATCGCCAGGCCAACACTGATACCGCCCGCCTCATGAGCCCCCCGGTTGGCGGCCTGCATGATGCCCGGGCCGCCGCCGGTGCAGATGAACAGCTTCTCGTCGGGCGCTTTGTTTTCGCTGTAGCGTGCCACCAGTGCGCCAAAAGCCCGTGCTTTTTCGTAGTAATGGGCGTTGCGGGCCAGTTTCCGCAGGCGCTCTGTCAGGGCTGTGTTGCCGCTGGCCTCGGCTTGCGCCAGCAGCGCCGCAGACTCCTCTTCGCTGCGGAAGCGGGCACTGCCAAACACCACCACAGTGCTGTGGATGCCGTGGGCCTGCTGCTCCAGATCGGGTTTGAGCAGCTCCAGCTGAAAGCGTATGCCGCGCGTTTCACGACGCAGCAAAAATTCGGGGTCGGCAAATGCCAGGCGCGAGGCGTCGGGTTGTAGCGGGTTGCCTGCGTTGGAATGGGCTTGCAGCACGGCCCAGGCGTCGGCCAGGCGGGGAGAATGGATGTCGTGGGTTGGGTTGGTCATGAAATCGATTGTGCTGTAGTTTCCCGATTTCACGCGGTGTGTGGTGGTTGGAGGTGTGCTGTTGGGGCGTAAAAAAGGCCCCGCAAGGAGCCTTTTGAAAATACCAACCAGCCCTTTGGAATTAAACGCGTTTGCGGTACTCGCCAGTGCGGGTGTCGATCTCAACCGTGTCGCCCTGCGCCACAAAAATCGGCACACCGATCTCAAAGCCTGTAGCAATTTTGGCAGGCTTGAGCACCTTGCCGGACGTGTCGCCCTTGACGGCGGGTTCGGTCCAGGTGATTTCGCGGTTGACGCTGGTTGGCACTTCGACCGAGATGGCCTTGCCGTCATAAAACACGACTTCGAGTTCCATGCCATCTTGCAGGTAGTTCAGCGAGTCGCCCATGTTCTCGGCTTCGACTTCGTACTGGTTGTATTCGGCGTCCATGCAGATGTACATAGGATCGGCAAAGTACGAATAGGTGCAGTCTTTTTTGTCCAGAATGACCTGGTCGATTTTGTCGTCAGCCTTGAAGACCTGCTCGGTCCCGAAGCTGCCAATCAGACTTTTGAGTTTCATGCGCACGGTGGCAGAGTTGCGCCCACCGCGGCTGTATTCGGTCTTGAGCACCACCATCGGGTCTTTGCCGTGCATGATGACATTGCCAGCGCGAATTTCTTGAGCGATTTTCATAGCGATTCTTTAGTGCAAGCTGCTTGCAGTAGTTTGAAAGTAGGCCGCTCAACGCACCAGCGTTTGTGGCGTGGTTTGCGGCGGAGTGCAATTGCTTTGGGCCTCGCCCACATTTGCAAAGCCTTTGATTTTAACGGGTTTTTTCTACAAATTGCAGCAGGCGGGTGGTCAAATCGTCTTGCGCCAGCAGCCGGGTACGGGCTTTGTCACTTGTTTTTTGCCACACAGGCAGGTCCTTTAGTCGGGCTTCCGGGGTGGGCGTATCGGCATTCCAGCGGTGGTGAAAGGCGCGCTGCGACGGGGGTGCTCCCAGCAGGTTCAAAAACGCGTCGAGCTTGGCGTGGTGCGCGCCATCGTCTTGCGGGTAAATCTGCCAGACCATCGGTTTGCCTGCCCAGAGGGCCCGCACCAACGAGTCTTCGCCACGCACGAAGTTCAGGTCGCAGGCCCACAACAGGTGGTCAAAATCGGTTTGTGTGAGCAGTGGCAGGTATGAAATCAATAGCATGTGGTCCCCGTATTTATTGCCGCACAGGCTTTTTCCCTCACTATTTCCTAACGTTGCAAGACCTGTGACTGCCGCCGCGCTGCTGACGGCCCGCTGCGCCCGCCCGGCGGCGACCAGCAGGCGCACCGGCTGGCCGTTCATGCCGGCGTCGGCCAGCTCGCGCAGCAGTCCGGCCAGCGCGGGCGGCTCGTAGCAAAACAGCGACACCAGCGCTTCGCCTTGCAGGGAGATGCCGAAGCTGCCCAGCCAAGCGGCGCGGTCAAATGTGGCCTGACGCTGCGCCAGACCGGGCTCCCGCAGCAGCCCACCTGACTTCAAAGTGAAGCCGGGGTAAAAAAACCACTTGGTCCAGCCTGCCGCCGGGCTGCCTTGGGCCACGCTGACGGTGGAGGGCAAGGCGTGGTTGCGCTCTACATAAGCTTCGGCAGACAGGTATTCGAGGTTAATCCATACAGGTTTCAGGCCGCTGCGGCTGAAAATACGGGCGCTAGATGCTATAAATTCAGGAGCAATATCACAACCGAATGCTTCTATCAGCACATCGCCAGGGTGGTCATTGAGCGCACCGAGGTCGTTTGAGGCCAGTGGCGTTGTCCAGTGCAAAACCCGAACCCCCGCGCAACCGTTGGGTGCCATCCACGCCAGCGCGCTGGCATCGTCGGCCCACAAACGTACCCGGTGTCCGCGAGCGGCCAGGTCGGCTGCCAGCCGCCAGCAGATGCCGATGTCACCAAAGTTGTCGATGACCTTGCAAAAAATATCCCATTGAAGGCTGTCTGGCGTTGATCGCATGTCAGGATTGTCCACAATACCCTATGCGCGCTTTTTTGACACCATGACCAAAGTCCACGAATTCGACCCCCAACTGCTCAGTGAAGTCGCGGCCCTGCCGGCCTTGCCGGGCGTCTACCGCTACTTTGACGCCGAGGGCGGCGTGCTCTACGTCGGCAAAGCCCGCAACCTGAAGAAGCGGGTGGCCAACTACTTCCAGAAAAACCACGGCGGCAGCCGCATCGGCCACATGGTGACCAAAATCGTGCGCATGGAGACCACGGTGGTGCGCTCCGAAGCCGAGGCATTGCTGCTGGAGAACAACCTGATCAAGACGCTGAACCCGCGTTTTAATATTCTCTTCAGGGACGACAAAAGCTACCCTTATCTGAAGCTAGCAAGCCACCAGTTTGCGCGTGTGGCGTACTACCGCGGCGCAGTCGAGAAAAAGCACCGTTATTTTGGCCCTTATCCCAGCGCCTGGGCTGTCAAAGAAAGTATTTTGCTGCTGCAAAAAGTTTTCAAGCTGCGCACCTGCGAAGACACTGTTTTTAACCACCGCACGCGGCCTTGTCTGCTCTATCAAATCAAACGCTGCTCTGCACCATGCGTGGGCCACATCTCGCCTGAGGCTTATGCGCAAGACGTGGCGAACGCGGAAAAGTTTTTGCAGGGCAAAACGCAGGAAATCCTGCAAGGACTGGAGCAGCAAATGCTGGTGCATGCCGACAAGCTGGAGTTTGAGCAGGCCGCCGAGCTGCGCAACCAGATGTCGGCGTTGTCCAAGGTGTTGCACCAACAGTCGATGGAGGTCGGTGGCGACAAAGACGTCGATATCCTGGCGGTCAAAGTGCAGGGCGGCAAGGCCTGCGTCAACCTGGCCATGGTGCGCGGCGGGCGGCATTTGGGCGACAGGCCATACTTTCCAACGCACATTGAAAACGCGGTGGATGTGGCGGAACTTGACGCCGAGTTGGATGCTGAAGAATCGTTGGCTGTCAAGGCCAAATCGCTCGAAGCGCTGGTGCTGGAGGCCTTCATTGCGCAGCATTACATCGACGTGCCGGTGCCGCCCACGCTGGTGTGTAGCGAACCGGTGGACAAGCAGTTGATTGCCGCGCTGATTGCACAAAGCGGCGTCAAGTTTGCGGCGATTCACCAGCCGCGCGAACAGCGCCGCATCTGGCTTGACATGGCGCTTAAAAATGCCGAGCTTCAATTGGCGCGGCTGCTGGCAGAGCAGGGTTCGCAGCTGGCCCGCACCCGGGCGCTGGCCGAAGCGTTGGACCTGAAGATGGAGGACCTGACCACGCTACGCATCGAGTGTTTTGACATCTCGCACACGGCCGGTGAGGCGACCCAGGCATCGTGCGTGGTGTTTCATGAGCACAAGATGCAAAGCGCGCAATACCGCCGCTACAACATCGAAGGCATCACGCCGGGTGATGACTACGCTGCCATGCGCCAGGTGCTCACAAGGCGCTACAGCAAGCTCGCTGAAGCGGTTAAAAACAACGACGGCAGGCTGCCTGATCTGGTGCTGGTCGATGGCGGCAAAGGCCAGGTCAGCATGGCGCGCGAAGTCTTCACCGAGCTCGGCCTGGACCTGGGCCTGATTGCCGGTGTGGAAAAAGGCGAGGGCCGCAAGGTCGGCTTGGAAGAGCTGGTGTTTGCCGATGGCCGCGACAAAATTTACCTGGGCCGCGACTCGGCTGCACTGATGCTGATTGCGCAGATACGCGACGAAGCCCACCGCTTTGCCATCACCGGTATGCGCGCCAAACGGGCAAGCGTGCGCACGGGTGGCAGCAAGCTGGAGGACATTGATGGCATTGGCCCGAAGAAGCGCGCCAGCCTGCTGCAGCGCTTTGGCGGCATACGCGCCATCGCGTCGGCCAGTGTTGAAGATATTGCCACCGTGGATGGTATTTCCAGAGAACTGGCAGAGGAAATTTACCGCTCCTTGCATTAAACCGAGATTGTCCGTTAGGCGGCGCTTTGCGCTTACGCAGTATCTGGCGGTCGATTTGCGACTATTTCGATCCCTGTCTCGTCCCCGATAGCGGTGTTATCGGCTCCTCGCCAGTGACCAAACTAACTCGCAACTCGCCTCACCATACACCTGGGTCCTGATGAACAATTTCGGTCGAGTTGGGTGCGCCGCGCGGTAACGCCGCGCGCTCATGCCAAAATGCACCATGAAGTTCTGGACCATCCCCACCATCATGACCTGGACGCGCATCATTGCGATTCCGCTGATCGTGGGGGTTTTCTATGTAGACATCCCCGCTGTCGACCGTAACCTGATCGCTACAGTGATGTTTGTGGTGTTTGCAGCAACAGATTGGCTGGACGGCTACTTGGCACGCAAACTTAATCAGACATCATCGTTTGGCGCTTTTCTTGATCCGGTGGCTGACAAATTTCTGGTCTGCGCTGCGCTGCTGGTACTGGTGCACTTGCAACGGGCCGACGTGTTCGTGGCGCTGATCATCATCGGCCGGGAAATTGCCATTTCGGCCCTGCGCGAATGGATGGCAGTGATCGGGGCCACCAAAAGTGTGGCCGTGCACATGCTCGGCAAGGTCAAAACTGCGGTGCAGATGACCGCCATTCCATTTCTGCTTTACGACGGCACGCTGTTTGGCACCATCAACACCCATGTGTGGGGCACCTGGTTGATCTGGATTTCAGCCATATTGACGGTATGGTCGATGATTTATTACCTGAAAAAAGCGATTCCAGAAATCCGAGCGCGCGCCAAATGACAGGCCTGTCATCAGTGATTGGTTATTTGTGAGTTCATCTGCCCCTGAAAGCGCCCTGATCCGGGCCATGCCCGCCGTGTTTGTGTTGATCTGGAGCACGGGCTTCATCGTTGCCAAGTTTGGTTTGCCGTTTGCGCCACCACTGACGTTTCTGACGATTCGCTATTTTTTATCCATCGTCTGCTTTGTCGTGTGGGCGGCGCTGGCACGCGCTGCCTGGCCACGCGGTCGCCAGCAGTGGTTGCATCTGGCGGTGACCGGCGTGTTGATGCATGCGGGCTACCTCGGTGGTGTCTGGGTAGCTGTCAAGGCCGGTATGGGCTCGGGTCTGACGGCGTTGATTGTGGGCATGCAACCTGTGCTGACGGCGCTGTGGGTGTCGTTGGTAGCATCAAATGATGCCAAGCAGAATGGTCCTAAAGTTATCCCTCGGCAGTGGCTGGGCCTCGGTTTGGGTCTGGGGGGCTTGCTGCTGGTGGTGTCGCGTAAATTTGGCAGCGGCCATGAGGTGACTGCGCTGACCCTTAGCGCGACGGTGGTGGCACTGCTCAGCATCACCGCGGGGACGCTTTACCAAAAACGCTTTGTACAACCCACCGACGTGCGCAGCGCTAACGCCATCCAACTTGGTGCAGCCTTGCTGGTAACCTTGCCCCTGGCGCTGCTGGAATCCGAAGCCATTACCTGGAACCCATCATTTATCGGCGCCATGGCCTGGTCAGTGCTGGCCCTCACGCTAGGCGGCAGTTCGCTGCTGTATCTGCTGATTCAGCGTGGCGCTGCCACCGCTGTGACCAGCCTGCTGTACCTCGTGCCACCGACCACAGCACTGATAGCCTGGGCGCTGTTTGACGAGCTGATCACCACTTCAACCATCGTGGGTACAGCGCTTACCGCGATCGGTGTGAGTTTGGTGGTGCGGACTGTCCCCCCGCAACCAAAGCCGGGCGGAAGTCGCCCTTAACTTAGCCCGCCATTGGGCGACAGCAGCCGGCGAAATTTATTTGCACGGGATTGTTAAAAAGCATTGACGGTGCGTATGTTGCAGTGCAATAATCTGTAATCTTAATTTTTGGAGCGGCGTCTGTGGACAGTGCCAGTATGTACAGTGATGAAATGCGTGCCCGGGTGGGCGCTGCACACTCGGTACCCTGACGCTCTTGCGGGCTTGGGTGCCGACCCAGACCGCAGCTCCCTTTGTTTGTTTTGTAACCGTGCCTTGAGCATCGCGTGCAAAGCCAACCACCCGATTCAATTTTTGTCGCTGACCTCACGCCTTTTGACAAGGTCACAGCCGCACAATGCTGTGTTCTTCTTTCAGGCATGAATTACTAGTCTTATCTGTGGTCGTGGCTTTTGCAAGCCCAGGGGACACGCATGACTTTTATAAACGTCAAACTTTCAGAGTGCCGTCGTAGTTGCGAGGTATTTCCTGATCACCTGCCGGGCCGTAGCGCTGAAACTCCCGAGTTGCAGGCCCAGCGTGAGGCCCAGAATTTTGCTGCTGAGGTGGACCGAAGCAGCATCTGGCCAACGCATCGCATCCGGAGCTTCTTGCTGTCGCAGCACTGCAACGAGTCGCGGGCTTAAACACGTTAGCGCCAGCTGCGCTGTTGTTATTTAAAAACGATTCTTAACACTGGAAGGAGCCGACTCAAATGGACCCAGCCCCCAGTAGGCGCCGTACGGCGTCTCCAGAAATCTCTCTCATTTCAATGAAATTCAATCAACCGGCCAAGCTACGGAGGTTCTCACTCGCCTGAGCGCGAGCTAAGACCTCCTTGGGCGACGCCTTCAAGGAGGTTTTTAATGACATATTCTTGTCGCCAAAAATTAACACTTTCACTCGATGTTGCGCTGCAGGCGCGCAGTGCAAGTGTGTTGAGCCAATTGCTCGACAGTCATGGGTCATTTATTTTTGCGTTGGCGCTCGCGGCTCTGCCCAGTCGCAAGATGGCCGAAGTTCTGTTCATGCTTGCAACTGATGAACAGGCCGATGTCCATCGCCGCTTGTCCCATGATGATCGCATCCGCTTGGCGCATGTCGGTAGCGTCAAACCCAGCGAGTCGTCATGGGCCTGCCGGCATCGGTCGCCTCCCCACCCCGCAATTTTCGTCTGTGGACGAGCCGAACAACGTCCTTTGCCCGGCCGCTTTGCACGCTCTGCGTTGACCGGAGCAATCACTTGAAACTCTACCTCTTTTTCTGCGCGGCGGCGGTGGCGCTGTCTTGCCAAATATGTCTGGGCAGCTTCAACGTCTGCGCAAGCGATTGCACTGCAGTTACCGACGTCGCTGCAATATCTGACGTTCCCAATTATCGAGCGGGTGCTGCAACGGTCTACAAATCACCGTCCGGATGGTTGGCGGATACCGACGACTAGTGCCGGGACGGTCACAACCGATCGAACTCCTCACATTCCCAAGCAAAAACCACGGTCGCGCGAAATTTTGTGAAGCCCGTGGTCACCACTTCGAGAACAGGCGCAACGACTGCGCCATACAAAATTTGTAGTAAAGAAGATATGTCAAATAATCAGACTTTAAAACTGGCTTCTGAAAGCCGAACGGCGGTACTTGACGAGGCCCATATCGGCGATATTCACGGCGCTTTTGGATCTATCGGAGCCAACGATAACGCGCCTCGCCTGACTTTGTGGCGCAAGATCAAAACTTTTCTAGCCATCATGGGTCCGGGGCTGATCGTCATGGTTGGCGACAACGATGCGGGTGCCTTTGGCACCTATACACAAGCGGGCCAAAACTACGGGACCGGCTTGTTATGGACCCTGCTCTTTCTGGTGCCCGTGCTTTTTATTAACCAAGAAATGGTGTTGCGCCTCGGAACAGTGACGGGAGTGGGGCACGCCCGCCTGATTTTCGAAAGATTCGGGAAATTCTGGGGCGCATTCAGCGTCATTGATCTGTTCATCCTGAATGCCTTGACCATCGTCACGGAATTCATTGGCATCAGCCTTGGACTGGAATATTTAGGCGTTTCCAAATTGTGGGGTGTGGGCGCAGCCGCCCTCGTCATCATCGGCGCGGCGTCGACCGGAAACTTCCGTCGCTTTGAGCGGTTTGCAATGATTTTGATATTGGGTAGCTTGTTGGTCATCCCCATCATCTTCATGATTCATCCGCCGGTTACCCAAATTACCCACGATTTCTTGGTGCCATCATTGCCAGCCAACAGCAAGCTGAGCGAGGTGATGCTGTTGATCATTGCGATCGTCGGCACAACGATTGCTCCATGGCAGCTGTTTTTTCAGCAAAGCTATGTGATTGACAAACGCATCACACCGCGCTTCATGGCTTACGAACGCGTGGATTTGTGGCTGGGTATTGTGATTGTGGTGGTAGGTGCTGTCGCCATGATGGCGTTTTCTGCACAGGTTTTTGGAGGCAAACCGGAATTTGGAAACTTTGTAGATGCCGGGGCAGTCGCCACTGGCATAGAAAAATACTACGGCCACCTTCCTGGCGTCATGTTTGCAGTCGCCCTGATTGATGCCAGCATCATTGGCGCGTGCGCGGTGTCCCTGGCCACCGCGTATGCTTTGGGTGATGTTTTGTCGATCAAGCATTCACTGCACAGAAAAGTGGGCGACGCCAAAGGTTTTTATGCTGTTTATTGTGGGCTGATCGCCATCGCAGCAGCGCTGGTTTTGACCCCCGGCGTGCCGCTTGGCCTATTGACCAATCTGGTTCAAACACTCGCCGGTGTGTTGTTGCCCAGTGCGACAGTGTTCCTGCTTTTGCTGTGCAACGACAAAGCAGTATTGGGCCCCTGGGTCAATTCAAAATTCACCAACTATGTCGCTGGTGCCATCGTCGCCATACTGGTCATGCTGTCGATTATTCTCACGGCTTCGGTTTTGTTTCCAGGCATCACGGACACAGATATTCTGGCTATCCTGGGCGCCGGGGTAATCGCCACTGTTTTATCAGCCATTGGCGTGAAAGTGTATGAAAAATCACATGGCATTCACCCTGTCACTGAAGTCATGCATGATAAATCGATGCGAAGTACCTGGCGCATGCCCCCTGTCAATGAACTGGCACCCGCGCAAATCAGCCTGTTGAACCGGCTGTGGATGATCGTTCTGCGAGCTTACCTGGTGGTCGCCGCTGGTATGCTGATTTTTAAGATGTTTCAACTGGCCACAGGCCACTCAACAGGAGTTTGATTGATGGGAAATTCAAAAATATCAGGTCGTGTTGTTTGCACGCTTGCAGCGAGTTGTCTTGCGGTGGTACTGAGCAGTGGCCCGGCCTTCGCCCAGGCTGCCGCAGGTAAAAAAGAGGCTGCTGATGGGGTAATCCTTTCGGGTCCAGTCGGGTCTGAATCACCCGTCGAAACGCTTGACGTTGCGCCTATCGGTCAACCGGCTGCGGGCACAGCCAGCGATAAGACAGCAGACAGCCCTGCAGAAAAAGCCGCGGACTATTGGGTGCCCACGCTTTTCGGTGATATGGGTGGTCTGCGACCCGCGCTGGCCCGCCACGGCGTAACCCTTGGCCTGACGGAGGTCAGTGAGTGGTTAAGTAATGCCAGTGGTGGTGTCAAAACCGGGCAGGCTTACCACGGACTGACCACCTTGACACTGGGACTTGACACGCAGCAGGCAGGTGGCCTGGAAGGTGGCAGCGTTAATTTCAGCGCATTGCACATTCACGGCCGCCAGCTGTCTCCCAACTACATTGGAAGCTTGCAAACAGCCAGTGGAATCGAAGCGCTCAGTGGCCCCCGCCTGTGGGAGTTGTGGTACCAGCAAAAACTAACGGACAGGCTGGACCTGAAGGTCGGTCAGCAAAGCCTTGACCAAGAGTTCATGGTGAGCCAATACGCCGGAGCTTTTGTCGGTACAACGTTCGGTTGGCCCGCAGTGCCTTCTGCTGATTTGCCAGCAGGCGGGCCTGCTTATCCGCTGTCAAGTCCCGGTGCGCGTTTACGCCTTCGCGTCGGGGAATCGGTAACTTTGCTTGCGGGTATGTTTGCTGGCGACCCGGCTAATACGAGCACTCAAGATCCTCAAAAAGCCAATAACCGGGGAACTACTTTTAGCCTGCATGGTGGCACGCTTTCAATTGCGGAATTGCAATATGGGTTGAACCAGCCCGGACCGGCCGGTGCAGATGCAACCGGTCAACGCGGGCTATCCGGCATGTACAAAATCGGTGTCTGGTACCAAAACCGCAAATTCTCTGATACCCGCTTTGACAGCGGAGGCCTGTCTCTGGCCAACCCTGGAGGCAGCGGTCGTGCGCTTCAGCATGCTGGTAATTACAGTGTTTATGCGGTGGCCGATCAAACAGTGTGGGGCGATGGCGCAGGCGGGCCGCGGGCCGTCAACCTGTTTGCCCGGGCGATGGTTGCACCTGGTGACCGCAATCAGGTAGGTGTGAGTGCCAATCTCGGCGTGACAATGACAGCGCCTTTCGCCGGGCGGGACAACGACGTGCTTGGCTTGGGTATCGGCTACCTCAAGATTGGTCGCAATGCGCGGGGGTTGGATGGAGATAACAACGGTTTCAGAGCCCTGAATTGCCCCGTCCGAAACAGCGAAACATTTGTTGAGGCCACCTATCAGTACCAGGCAACACCCTGGCTGGTAGTGCAAAGCGTGCTCCAGTACACACGCAATCCGGGTGGAGGTGTTGTAGATCCTGGCGATCCATCACAAACCAGAAGAATTGCCAATTCAACGGTGTTCGGAATGCGGGCCAATTTAACCTTTTAATTTTCGCGGCACCAGCGGGCGCTTCGCTGTCGCTACGAAGTGTGCTAACAAAGTGCACAAACGATCTGCAATGGGCATGCAACGGACGCGTAGCGCCAAGCCTGAGCCGTCCGGCACACCAACTGGCGTTACCTGCCGGATTAAGCTCGGGCGGGATGAATCTGGTAGCCCGTGATGTCTGCCAGCGCGGGGTAACCGCTCACGGCGTAGGAGGCCAGACGACCGCCCATCACGGTGCCTTCAACACTGCCGACATTCAGGCCGGTGTAAATCCAGTCGCCTGCGAGCACCAGGTTGCTCAGGCCGGAGTTCCAGGCCTTCAGGCGTGCTGCGGTGCTGCCGGGTGGGCTGGTGACATAGCGCTCGGTCGGGTCGATGTTGGCGCGCCAGAACTGCTGGTCAAAGCGCTTGACGCCCAGCCCGGCGCTGGCCTCGTCGTAGGAATGGAGCAGGCTGAAATCGAGGCCTATCGGGTCACCGGGGGGCGACACCACGTTGGTGGTGGCTTTGGGCAGCAGTGGGCCCATGCTGGCCTGCAGGTACTGCACGCATTGCGCCTTGACGCGCTGGTATTGCCGGCGCGGGTAGTCGGTGTCGGTAAACGGTGGCGGGGTTTCGTAGTCGGCCATGGCGCCCGAGAAATACCATAGCGATTTGGGCGCGTTGGCAGTTGGCCAGTTTTCCCACTTGAGCAGGTGGGTAAAGTCCACCTGACCGTCCAGCGGGTTCAGGTAGGTGGCGCCAATCACGGTGTCGTGCGGGTTTTTAAAGATGATGTCCCAGCCCAGTTCGGGCGTGGTGCGGTTCATCCAGAGCTGCATGGTCTGGGTTTGCACGGTGGTGACTTTGGCCACCATCTCGCGCCATTCGGGCCGGTGGGCCAAAATATCTTTGCACAGGTAGGGAACGGCACCAATGGAAATGGCAAACACGATCTTGTCGTAGTCGCGCCCGGCTTCCAGGCGCCGCTGCGCCACGGGCTGCCAGGGTGTCCAGTAGGATTCAAGGTCGATGTTGCCCGCCTGAAGGGCCTCGCCTTCAACCAGTTGCCTGTAGTGCGGCACGCCTGGCCATGAGGGCAGGCCCTGCACATCAATCAGCGGCTGGTAGGGCTGGCCGACATCTCTCAAAGTGGCCTGCACGCCGAAGTTGATGGCACCCACCGCGCTTTTGTCGGCAGACAATTCAAGTGACTCGACCTTGTGGAAAAACTCGAACTTCACACCGCGTTTTTTCAGCACTTCATATAGTGGCGCAATCACGGTTTCGCCGGTCCCGGCCTCAAACAGCCAGGCAAATGCACCCATGTAGGCAAAGCTGCGCAGCGTCCAGTTCAGGTAGCAGCCTGCGCCCATCAGGGCGGTGCGGGCAGTGTCGCCATCGGGGTACTGGTAAGATAAATTGACGGTGTTGAGTGCCAGCGGTGACGATGCCGTCATCACCGAGGCACCGTGGCGCTGCAGCCAGTCGCTGAAGTTCTCGTTGTCAATCACGTCAAAACCGCGCTCGAAAATATTGTCGGCCAGCGTGCCGCGCACCAGTGCCAGCAAAAATTCGGTGAGGATGTACAGTCGGCGTAATTCGTCGTTGCCCGCAATCAGTGGTTCAAACTTGGACTGAAGCCATCCCCAGGCGTTTTCAACCAGGTGCAGCAGGCCGCCGTCCAGTGACTCAGCCGTTTGAATGGCGTTGCGTAGCGCTTTGATCAGTAAGCGGCCCACGGCCATTTCAATGTTGTGTAGCGACAGGCCGGGCGTGTGGCTGGCTTCAAAGGTCTGGTCTACAAACCCCACCACGGCGTCCAGCCGGTGGCGAATGGTCGTCAAAGACGATGGATCACTGGGCAGCAGGTCGTTGGTCGGTGCCGTGAAAGGCCAGCGTTTGAGGTTGCCGTCAATAAACTCCCACATCAGTAAAAAGCTGCCGGGATGAAAGGCCTCTTCAAAGGTTGCAAGGGGCAGGCCGGGCGGGCGAGCGAGTTCCTTGTAGCAGTCGACCATCAGGGGCAGGGCGTTGTAGTAGCAGCCCAGAAAGCCGTGTATGCCGTGCTCTTCAATACGCGCGTTGGGCCCGCGCGCCGTGGCGCATTTGCCGCCGAGCCGCCAGCCCATCTGGTACAGCGTGATGTCAAAATTGCTTTGCCAGCCCGGCTGGCTGCTCAGCTCATAGGCGGTGGTCAGTGCGGCAATGCCGCCCCCCAAGATCGCGATTTTTTGGCGCTGGGTATCTTCTGCTTTACCTTCTGTCATTTCTAATCCTCGATTGACTCTGCTCAACCAGCCCACCCAGCCTTGCGCAGATTCTCTACAAAATGGTTAAACATGCGCTCGTCTATGAACGGGTGCCCGATACGCAGCACCTGCAGGTCGTAAGAACGGTCGCGCTGGCCCTGGGCAAGGCTCTTGCGCGCCTCCTCCAGGTCGCCTGCCGCCGCCTGGGTCGCGGCCAGCAGGTAATAGTTGAAGAACCAGTCTGGCCGCTTGGCGGTGGCCTGGTAAGCGTACTTGACAGCGCCCGCGTAGTCGCCGTCCACATAGCAGGCAATCGCCCGGGTGCGCACCCATAGGCTCAGGTGCGGGTCGTGCGGGCTAGCGTCCATGGCCTGCAACACGTATTCGACAGCTTCCTCAGTGCGGCCAGAAAACGCCAGCAAGCGGCCCAGTTCGCCCGCCGCACCGGCAAACTGCGGATACAGCACCAGCGCATGCTCCAGCTCGGCGATCGCCTGGGGCAAATTGCCAGCACACGACAAAGCTGTGCCCAGCGTGAAGTGGGCATAGCTGCCGGTGTCGTCCTGGCTCACGGCACGCAGTGCCAGACGGTTGGCCTCAAAAATTTCCTGCTTCGGGTCTGCGGCCCAGCCAGCCCAGACCCGTGACATGTGGGTAAACGACAGCAAGGCCAGGCATTGCGGGTCATCCGGCTTGGCCTCCAGTGCCTTGGCCAGACAGGCACGCGATGCGTCAATGTTTTCCCGGGTGGTGCGCCAGAAATGCCAGCGGGCGCGCATCAGAAGCTCCCAGTACTGCAGGTCGGGCGCTTCGCTCTGGCTGGTTCGCAACTCTTCGCGCCGCAGGTACACGGGTTCTACCGCACTCACAATACTGGTTGAAATCTGGTGTTGCACTTCAAACAGGTCGGTGAGCGGCCTGTCAAAGCGCTGCGACCAGAGGGTTTCGTTGTTGTGACCATCGACCAGGTCGGCGGTGATGCGCACCACCGCCCCAGAGCGCCGCACGGTGCCCGTCACCAGGTAGCGTGTACCCAAAGCGCGGCACACGTCAGCCGCGGGAGGCGACGGCTGGCGGTAGGCAAACGATGAGTTGCGTGCAATGACAAACAGCCAGGGCGAGCGCGAGAGCTTGGAGATAATATCTTCGGCCAGCCCGTCTGAAAAATACTCCTGTTCGGGGTCATCGCTCAGGTTGACAAAGGGAAGCACGGCAATGGAGCGTGCGGCGGTGACCACTGGCAACAGGGCGGCTATTGCCGGTTTTTTTTCCATACCGCTCACGCTGCCGGTAAACCGATAACCCCGGCCTGGCACGGTGGCAATCAGTTCAGGGCCCAGCAGCTTGCGAAGTGTGGAAATGTGCACCTGCAGGTTGTTTTCTTCAACGATCAGCCCCGGCCAGACCAGGTCAAACAGCTGCGTCTTGCTGACCAGTACCCCCGCGCGTTCCACCAGTGCGCAAAGCACATCGAAGGCTCTGGCACCCAGCGTGACGGGATTACCGCCAGACAGCAACTGGCGTTCGTGTGTCCGCAGTACAAAGTGCGAGAAGGTGAGGTCATGCGTCATATCAGGTCAAGGGTTGGCGAGGCGACCAAAAAAGGAAGGTATTTCATGACGTGGCGGGCAAAAAAGCCGATTTAAGAACTTTTAAGGTGGCCTTAAGGGCAAACATCAACTTTTTTCTGATACTTGACACATGTCACACGCAGGCTGCAAGAACCGCAAAGGGTGAGATGGCAGGATGCATAAAAAAGCCATCCGTCCTTTGCGCTTCGAGTCGCCCAAAACAAGCTTGATCATTTGTAGCAAGACAATCGTATCAGTTTGTTAATTTGACCTTCACCGCGACTCTAATCCCAGCCAAAGAGAGCTTTCCATGCAAACAGCCACGCTGCCACTTGCAGCGCCCTCAAAAATTCAGCAAACCAGCCTATTTACACGGACTTCGGTTGAGCCGATGTGGAAAGGCACCACTGTAACGACCAACTCTGACGGGCAGGAAGATGCTTATTCGATCGCACCGGACGGCTTTGTCTGGAGCTACACCGTCGATTCGGAGTTTGGCCGTACCGGTCGCCTGATCACCACCGGTCTGCGCGCCAGTGCCTTCGCCTTGGGGAAATCCCCCGACGGGCACAACATCGTGATTGCAGCGGATGGTGCCTGTGTGCATTTTGTAGTGGAAACCGGCAACCCGAAGCAGCGCTGGTCGACACCCCAGTCGGTGAGCTTTTCTGCTGCGCAGCAAAAAGTGGTGGCAGTTGAAAAAATCTTCACACAGGTATTGGTCGGTAACCTGTTCGTTGGCGTGCTGGCCAGGCACCACGGCGCAAAGGGTGATGACTTTTACCAGTTCTGGGAAGCTATTTGGGCGGGTGGTGACATGGTGTTCAGCCACTCGCCGCTGAAGATCGCGCACCCAAAAAGCATTTGGCTGAAGAAACTGGCGAATATCCGGATCTGAATAAAGTTTTAATATAAATCGGATTTTTAGGCAGCAAACACGGGCACCATGCGCTATGTAATCAATAGCGATTGGCAAGCCCTTCGTTTTGCCTTCCCGTTGCAGTCCTGTCCCCATTCTTGACACCGTCTTGCAGGACGCCATTACCTGCCTGGGGAAAACCTGCTCGATATCCAGCAGCCAGACAGGTTAGATGCTTGCCTCGACGTGCCGCACGTGTGATGGCCGGGGTGTTGGCATGCGTCTGGTGGTTCTGTTCCCGTGGACAAACGGTGGGCGGGCTGACATCCAGCATTGAGCGCGATTAGCTCAGGGGGCGGGCAGGGTGTGCAGCGGGATGTCTTTTCCCACAGCCAGCCGGTCCAGCTGCTTGCGCGTTTTGCCCAGCAGCCAGACAGCGATGGTGTGCTGCGTTGCTGGCTGCAGCATGGTCTTGCGGCCAGCTGCCTCGATGCCCACAGCGGCACAAAGCCGCGCTGCAAAATGCGGCTCCAGCGCCGCCACCGCCACCCGGCCATCCTTGCATGCGTAGACCCGGTAGCCCGCATGGCCGCCACCTACCGGGGCGCCGGGCTTCGTCAGTCCCCAGGTACGGGGCAGGGCCAGCCAGGCGGCTGCACTTGCAAGGGCCACTTCCTGGTAGACCCCTTTGCTGTGACCTGCCTTGTAGAGCACGGCCTGCAGAATGGCCTGAATGGTCATCAACGAGCCACCCATGTCGGCGTACAGCGTGGCGGGTAAATCCAGGCCCGTGACCAAGCCCATTTCAGCCAGGTAGGTCAGGTCATGGCCAGGCGTTTCAGCCAGAGCACCGGGGCTGCCAACGATAGCAACCTGACTCAAACTGGGGCAGGACCTGTGCAGTGCCTTCCAGTCCAACCCGAGCTTGGCGAGCGCCGACGGCCGAAATGACGTGAGCAGTACGTCCGCCCTGGCCAGTTCGCGGTGCAAAACTTTCTGGCCTGTATCAGTCTTGAGGTCGGCGGGCGTGACGCGCACACCCTGGTGCATGGCCGCGTAGGCTCCGGGGTTGTAGGTCATCATCGGATCGCTGCCCGGGGGTTCGAGCTTCACGCACGATGCACCCATCTCGCGGCAGTGCATCAGCGCGGCGGGGCCGGGCAGGTTGAGCGCGAGGCTGAGGATGCGGATGCCTTTCAGTGGTTTCAGAGGTTTCGCAGACGTGAACGCAGTGGATGGTTTTACAGTAGTCATATGCTATTTATTTTGTAGCGTATTGCGCCCGTATTTGTTGCCGTAGAGGCTCAATTTACCTCAAATAGTGGCCTTATGGCTGGCCTGGCTGGCTGCAGCGCGCTCAAAGCGGCAAACCCACATAGTTTTCTGCCAGTGCCGTCGACGCAGCACGCGAGCTGACAAGGTAGTCCAGCTCGGCTTCCTGAATTTTCTGGCCAAACCCGCCGCTGTCGGGAAAGCGGTGAAGCAGCGTGGTCAGCGACCACGAAAAGCGCTCGGCTTTCCAGACCCGCCGCAGGGCGCGCTCAGAATAGCCGTCTATGCCCGCACTGGTCTTTTCCACGTACTGTTCAATGAAAGCGTCTGAGAGGTATTTGACATCTGACGCCGCCAGATTCAGCCCCTTGGCCCCGGTGGGCGGCACGATGTGTGCGGCATCGCCAGCCAGAAACAGGCGCCCAAACCGCATGGGCTCGGCGACAAAGCTGCGCAGGGGCGCAATGCTTTTTTCGATCGACGGCCCGGTGACGATGCGGTCGGCCAGCTCAGGGTCCAGACGGCGGCGCAGCTCGTCCCAAAACGCCTGATCGGTCCATTGTTCTACCTTGTCCTCAATCGGGCACTGCACGTAGTAGCGGCTACGGCTCAGGCTGCGCATGGAGCACAGCGAAAACCCACGCGCATGGTTGCCGTAGACGATGGCGTGTGGCGACACCGGCGGCACATCGGCCAGCACACCCAGCCAGCCGAAAGGGTAGACCCTTTCATACTCAGTGATGGACGCTTTTGGGACGCTGGCGCGGCAGACGCCGTGAAAGCCGTCGCAGCCGGCAATGAAATCGCAGGCCAGTTCGTGATACTGGCCATCTTTGACGTAACGGACTTTGGGCTGCGGGGTGTCAAAGTCATGAATGCTCACGTCGCTGGCTGCATATACCGTGAGCAAGCCTGCGGCTTGCCGCGCGCCCATCAAATCATGGGTGACTTCGGTTTGTCCGTAGGCGGTCACGACCTTGCCGCCCGTCAGGCCATGCACATCAATCGCATGACGCTGGCTTTTAAACACCAGTTCAATCGAGTGGTGCGGCGTGCCCTCGGCCTTCAGCCGCTGGCCCACGCCCACTTCAGTCAGCATGTCGACGGTGCCCTGCTCCAGAATACCGGCGCGTATGCGTCCCAAAACATAGTCGCCGCTTTGGCGCTCAATGATGACGTTGTCTATACCCGCCTTGTGGAGCAAAGCACCCAGCAACAAGCCAGCTGGGCCTGCTCCGATGATGGCGACCTGGGTGCGCATGACGATTCTCCTTGGGGATTTCTAACAACCATCAAGCTTAGGTTTCAAGCCGTACATTTTCCAGCACGCAACAGCTAGTCTGTGCGATGATTGAGCAGTTTGTGCGATCATCGCGCAATAAAAAAAGGCATCCAGCATGTCCATAGCCAAGGCGGATTTCATTGAAGGCATGGCCAAGGGCATGGCCGTGCTCGAGAGTTTTGACACCGAGCGCCAGCGGCTCAATGCCACGTTGGCTGCGCAGCGCGCCGGCATTACCCGTGCTGCAGCGCGCCGCCACCTGCTGACGCTGGCGCACCTTGGCTACCTTGACACCGAGGACGGTTACTACTGGCTGTCGCCCAAGGTGCTGCGTTTTTCAGGCAGTTACCTGGCCTCAAGCCGCCTGCCGCGCGTACTGCAACCGACGTTGAACCGCCTGGCGGCGCAAACGCAGCAGTCGTTTTCTGCCGTTGTGCTCGATGCGGACCAGGTCGTGATCGTGGCGCGCAGTGTGGGTAGTGGGGTGGACGGCGGGCAGGCAGCCACCAGTGCTGCCCGGGTGCTGGCCTATGGTTTGCACCTGGGCGCACGCCTGCCCGCGCACGCAACCTCTACAGGTCAAATGTTGCTGGCGTGCCAAAGCCGTGCGGCGTTCACCGCGTGGATGAAGGTGTGGGCAAAAGGCAGGACGCTGCCGCGTCTGACGGCCCACACCCTTACTGACGCGAAAGCATTCAGGGCGCGGGTGGCGCAGGCCAGGGCGCAAGATTACTGCGTGGCCAGTCAGGAGCATGAGCTGGGCGTGTTTGCACTGGCCGTGCCGCTGCGCAATATGCAGGGTGGGGCGGTGGCAGCATTGAATGTTGTCACGACGCCTGAGTGGCTGGAGCCGGAGGTGATGCAGCGTGACCTGCTACCTTTGCTGCTGGATGCGGCAAGAGAACTGCGTTCACTGTTTTAGGGCAGTCCTGATCACGCTGTGCAGCGTGGCCATTAATTCACGACACCTTTCTATTGCTTTGGACCGATTGAGTGTTATTGATCCGGCCCTGTGAAGTATCAAGCCGCGTATTGAACGCGGCGATCCTGAAAGTAGCTCATAACGCGCTCAGGATGTTGCTCCAACATCGCCATATGCTCGTTGGCCGCTTCACGTAATTTGACCTTGGTGCGTACCGCAACGCGCTTGCCCATCTCTTGCTTCAAATCCGCGTTAAGCCGCTCTTCAGGGTTCAGCTGTGGGCTGTAGCTGGGCAGGTAGAACAGCTCAATCTGCTCTTCGTGCGCAGCCACCCAGGCCTTGACCAGTTTGCTGTGGTGAACCCTCAGGTTGTCCAGGATCAGAAAGACTTTTTTGCCTGCGTCCTTGATCAAAGCTTGCAGGAATTCAATGAGCTTTTCGGCGTCAAACGCTTCGTCAATGATCATCCAACGCGTCTTGCCTTGGTTGGTCACCGTGGCAATCATGGAGAGTTTTTGACGGGTGCCGCCCACGGCCATGGCGACCGATGTTTTGCCCGCTGGCGCGAAGCTTCTGCCGCGCACATCGGTATTGACCAAAGCCGTCTCGTCTCCCCAGTGGATCTCAGCGCCTTCGCTTCTTGCGCGCTGCTCTATGCCGGGGTACTCACCCTCCAGCCAGGCTTGCACTGCCGCAGGGCTTTGTTCGTAGGCGCGCTTGATGGGCTTTTGTGGTGTGAAGCCCCAGCGGGTGAGGTACTTGCCGATGCTGCGCACTTGCAGTTTGATGCCAAACTCCTGCTCAATAAGCTGGCCCACTGCAGGGCGGCTCCACAAGCTGAAATCCATTTTGAGTTGTTCGGGCCGTTTGTCGATGATCATGCGCTGTATGGTCTCTTCCTGGGCCGCGCTGAGCACCCGGCCATCACCCCTGGTTCGTCCACGCAGCGCCGGTCGGATGGCGCTCCAGCCGCCCGCTTCAAACAGGTCAATGGTGCCTCGCACGGTCGGGTAACTCAGCCCGCTCATCGTGACGATCTGCATGATCTTGATGCCTTGTCTGTGCAGCCTCACGACCTGCTTGCGCCGCTCGTGAAGTTGCTCCAGTGTTTGATCTCTTGCGCTTTCTTTTTCCATGACTCTCTGATCATAAACATCAGATAAAGTTCAGACTTTATTGGGCCTTATCTATAAAGCACCCTGAATGGCGCTGTAAAAATCATCCGGACCAACC